>NZ_QVFI01000009.1:0-131887 GCF_003433845.1 Absiella sp. AM09-50 | reverse complement strand
ATTCAGTACGTTTTAATTATTTGTACTGTCTACTTTTGAGAATCGTATCATTCTTTTCTGCGTTAGGATCATTTGCAATTTGTTCCTGTAATTTTGCAATCTGTGCATTCACATCATCTGTTTTACTCTTTAAACCATGAATACGGAATTGCTGAACACCAAATATTGTCACAAACACGATTGCTGCTACAGCTGGTATTGCGACTACCTTTAACACAGATGCATACTTTGATGGCTCTGATTTGACCTTATAGACAGCCAACAGGTTTATATCTTTATTTGCTAGTTTTTGAGCCATGTTGACCACCTACTTTCTTATTAGACTTCCTACTGGATAAATATAATCATGTAATTTAAAATCATTGGCTAACATTGCATCAGTTACATATACTACTTTTGAGTTTGGGAATACCTGTGCATTGATGTTTAAGTTTTCCTTGATATTTGCCATAACGATTGGTTCTTCATCATCTGCCAAGCCACAGAAGTATGCTGTTTCAATGGTATACAAACTTCGTTTAGATTTATTAAACTGAATCAATTGAGAAATGTTACTATTCATTTCTGTAATGAATGCATTCGTTCCTCGTTCTGAGAACAATCTTGTTCTATTTGAGAACGTATAATGATTATCTTCAAACAGATAACTGGATACATTGTTTCCATCTATAATGGATACAATGTAAGTTTTATGTTCTAAATCAGGTAATTCCTCCGTTAATTTCTGCAACGCATTTACTGAAATATCTACATTGGTTAATTTAATTCCTGCATTTTCAAACAATTCTACATAACTTGTTAAAAGTTTTCTCTCTAATGCACAGCATAATATTTCCCCACCAGGCTGATCTTCATAATTTTTTCTTAATACAGAATAATCATAAATCAAGTCCTCATAACTTTGATCAACTGCCGCTAATTCATCCTGCACAATTTTTACAATTTCTTTTTTCTTCAAAAAAGGAACATTCATATTCTTTACAATAATCTGTCCACTATCAATTACCAGACGGCAAGTTTTCACACCATTGCCATGAATGGTATCTAATATCTCTTTAATTGGCTGATCATCTGTAATCACGCCATTAATCATACTTCCCTCATCAAGATAATAGTCATGATAACTCTCAATTTTAATCATATCATTTCGATCACAAGATCCTTTGATTACTTGAATATTGTGATTCGATATAAATATCACGTTGTCTTTTGCCATAAAATCCTCCCTATCCTAAAGCACTAGGATCATTGTATAGAGTTACAACAGGTAATAACACACCCATCATAACGATGACAACCATAATTGCCATAACAACAATCATAATTGGTTCAATAACTGTAACCATTCGTTGTGATGCCATTTCTGAATCATAATCAAAATCATCAGCCAAAGTCGTTAACATTTCATCTAAACGACCACTTTCTTCACCTATATAAATAGAACTTGCAAGTTTTACATCAAAACCCTCAACTTTTTGAATACTTTGCGAAAGTGATACACCATTTCTAACACTTGTAATGACCATATCAAATTGATCTTCTATAAATTTATTTCCAATTGTCGAACGTACAATCATCAATCCATTGATGATAGAAATACCACTGGTATACAAAGAACACATGGTTCTCGCAAATCGAGCTGTATAAATAGTACGATTTAACTTTCCAAATATTGGAAGTTTTAATTTCAATCTGTCAAGCTTATATCTTACACTAGGAATTCTTAATAATGAAGCAATGGCCGCAACAATTACCAACACGCCTATCATAATCCAATACCAATTGGTCGTCATCACATTACTGATTCCCATTAATGCTTGTGTTATAAATGGTAAGGGCATATCTCCAAACACATCAATAAAACTAGGAATGATGATGGTAAACAATAACACAGCACAACCTAACATTACAAAAACCAAAATAATCGGATAAATCATTGCATTTTTTATTTTACTCTGCACTTTATAATCTTTATCATATTGTTTCGCCATTGTCATTGCAACCTGATCCATATGACCACTGTTTTCGCCACTTCGATACATATTGACCATTAATTCAGGAAAAGCTCTACCTTCATCCTGCATAGCGGTAGATAATGTAAAACCTTGTTGGAGTTTTACATACATATCTTTATATATTTTTTTCATCTTCACGTTTTCTTCACGTTGTACTAAAATGGACATAGCACGTATTAAACTAACACCACTGCCCAACATCGTACCTATCTGTCTTGAAAACTCTGACAATTCTTTTAAATTTAATTTTTTATCATTCTTCTCTTTTTCTGTTATATCTTTGCATGTCATCAAATATTGGTTTTGATTACGTAAAAGAGTGACCAACTCCTGTTGGTCATTTGCTTCTATTTTACCTTTCACTCTTTTAGAGTTCATATCTTTAGCAGTATATTGATACTTTGCCATATTGATTCACCTCGATCGAATTACAGTAGAAATAGTGATAAGTAAGCATTAATTAATGAATTTCCATATAACAATGATATCACAATTCCGATAGATAAATAAGGTCCAAATGCGATATGTGCGCCTTTTTTTGACTTTTTTGACACCAAAAGGTACACTGCATAACATCCACCTATTAAAATTGCGATAAATCCTGCTACTAATGTTAATTGCCATCCTAACAAAAATCCCCCAACGGCAATTAATTTTACATCTCCTCCGCCAAAGCAATCTGGAATTAATACAATGAGCAGATACATTGGCAAGCTAATGATAAAGAATCCAATGATACGTGATACAAGACTTACTTCAGGATGAAGTAACATCATCACTACACTTGGAACCGCCAATGCAATCACTAGTCCATTTGGAATTGTCATAGTATCAAAATCAATCATCGTGATTGCGAGTAAGATCATAATGATGACAAATACCACCAAAACATCCCAACTAAACTGGTAATGATGAAAACATAAAATTCCTATAAGACCACCTATGAATTCGATCAAGGTGTCTCTCATAGGAATTTTAGCTTTGCAATATCTACATTTTCCTCCAAGGAATACATAGCTAAAGATTGGAAATAAGTCATACCAAGCAAGTTGATGATTACAACTTGGACAATAACTTCTTCCTTTTGCCACTGATAATCCAAGAGGTACACGATAGATTACTACATTGATAAAACTTGCGACTACAATACCAATGAAAAAGGAGTAGATATAAAGTAACATTAAGATTGGTTCCATTTATATCTCTCCTTTCATTAATGATGGTTATTTGCTGAAATCGCCAGCCGTGAAATCTGTTGGTATAGTGTCAACTTTCACATCTTTACCTTCTTCAAAGATAACTCCTCGTGTACTATCTGCACCTAATCCTTTTGTAACAAAAACACATTTAGTTAAATTTCTGTCTGTTCCAAAGGTACATCCAGCCTTTAAAATAGTAGTAGTATCTCCTAATTCTTCTCCTATTGTATCTTTAGTTATTGTTGCTGTTGTATCTCCAGGTGTAGCATTATTTCTTGCAGTCAAAGTTTGCGCTGCCACATAGCCAGAACGCCCTTCCGCTTCAAATTGAGCATCCTTCGCCTGACTAACATATCCCATAATTGAAGGAATTGTAATAGCTAACAAGATACCAATAATCAACAATACTACGATAATCTCAACTAACGTAAACCCTTTCTTGTTCTTTTTTAAATCTTTTCTCATTTTTATTCTCCTCCTCCCAAACGCTTCTTAACTGAATATTGATAAAATTTATCTATTCAGTTTGTTTGGTTTCTTAATTTACAATGCCATTATAACAAATACATCACATCATTTCTATAGTTGTTTACCCATTTTTGAAAGTTTTTTCATTTTGGTACTATATACACTAAATTTGTGATAATATTGTGACAAAACCCATTATTAGGTTAGTAAAGCGATTACAAAACGGTTTTTATAAGAGAAAATGGACTAAATATAGAAAATTGATAAATATTTTGAATAAGTCTTTATAAAAAGATATGTAAATTTCTATTATAATAGCCAATTAATTTTAATATTTAATGACTATTATACCAAATCTAAACTCCAGCATTAACTTTTGGATACAGAAATGCATATTTACATAGATATAAATTTCAAACAATAAATTCTTACATATATTCACTGTTTTTTTATTCTCAGAAGAAATCACAATACCATTTTGACGTTTGATCTTGTAACTCAGGGCCATAGTCATGAAACAGCTTAATTTCATCATTGCTTATCATAACCACATAAAAGCTTTCATTTGTTTCAGCATTAATAAAACAAAAACCTATTTTTGATATATCATGATTATATATATCTCGTTTTGGATCAACGGTAGACTCTTTATTTAATCCATCATAGTAAATACTAAGGGACTGCAATTTGTATCCATCAATATCATTTTCTTTAAATTTTTTTATTAATTCACTTGTTATTAATTTAGTAGTTTCTGTATTGTTTGTAGTTCCTTCTATTGGTTTTCCCTCCAAGCCATATTTTCCAAACATTTCAATTGCATACGATTGTGCTTCAAGAAACATAGGCCTAACTTGCGCTTGATATTTAGCATCTTCCGCCTTTTTTACATAACCCATAATACTAGGAATTGTTATTGCTAACAAAATTCCAATGATTAATAAAACTACAATAATTTCAACTAGTGTAAATCCGTCGTTGCGTTTCTTATTTCGTAACATATCAATCACACCTTTCTTAAAACAATTACATTATAATTTAAAAAAATTCGTTTGTGTACTTTTGTGATGTTAATATGAACATTATTATATTTTTTTATCTAAATTCATACATACAAATACCTGCTGCAACAGCAACATTTAGTGAGTCAAAGGTTTTCATTTCAATAAATACCTTGTGATCACTGTAATCTATGACATCTTTACTAACTCCGTTTCCTTCGTTTCCAAAAATCAATGCACATGGTGTTTTCTTTGGTGTTTGTTGAAGGGGTGTTGCTTCATGAAGGGATGTTGCATAGAGTGTAATCCCCTGCTGTTTTAATTCTTGCAACAGTTCCATGATATCTCCACGAATGATAGGCATATGAAATAAGGCTCCTTGAGTGGAACGTATGACCTTTTCATTATAGACATCTACGGAATGGCTGGATAACACAATACTTGTGTATCCGAACGAAAAGGCTGTTCGGATGATCGTACCAACGTTGCCAGGGTCTTGAACGTCGTCTAGTACGATGACTTTGTTGCCAAAGTCAATGGATGATATATTAGGCATATGGCATACTGCCATGATGTAAGTGCCAGATACACTGTCACTTAGTTTCTTTAAGATATCTCTTGTAACTTCGTATGTTTCATAAATTGGAAACATATTTTCTTTTCCTTGTTCTATTAGGATACACTCTATTAGATTTGCTTTATGTGCTTCTTCTATTAGGTGTTCTCCTTCTATAAGAAACTTATGATCTTTATCTCTATGTTTCTTTTCTTTATATTTACTCCATTGTTTTACTTTTGCATTTGTTAGGGATGTGATTTCCATATTGATACCTCACTTGTTTTGTTCTTATATAAGTATAAAGGATTCTGAGAAAAAATCTATAGAAAAGTAAAAATAAAAGAGAAAACATCAGGAATTTAAAAATTCTTGATGTTTTCATTTTCCATTCATATAACTAACTACGCTAAGACTCTTTACAAAATTTAAAAACAAACACCTTTAATTGCTCAATTATATTTCTAGAATCTTTATCTTTTGGTATATCTAATTCATAAACAATATCAGATGCTTCTGTTAACAAATTACATATTCTTTGTTTTCTATCTTTAAACCATTCTGGATTTTCTTCCATTTTCAAATTACATTTTAATGCTATTTGCATTAATAATCGTGAATAATCCGATTTATAACCCTCTTTTTTTGAATTGATTAGTTCAATTAATGTTTCTAATCCTTTTTCTAAACTCTCTACATTTTTAAACAAAGAAGTTTCTTTTAATTCATAATGAATTAAATCAAAATAAGTGTTCTCTTTACTTTCTTTCTCTTCATGACTAAGCTCTAATGAATCATTAATATTTAGCCACAGACGACATGTTTCAAAAATTTGATTCAAAGTTCCCTTATAATTATCCAGATCACATTTTAAATTTTTATAATTCTCATCTTGTAATTTAACCATACAATCTCCATAATATGTTACTATACATTCAAACTTATTTTTATCGTCTATAGCCTTGTTTTTAGCAAATTCAATATCTAGTTGGCATAGTACACTATATAATTCGCTTATATTTGTAACATCTAATCCACCCCATATTTCCTTAATTTCTCTAATGTTAAAGAAAATACATAATATATTTCTTAAAAAATGACTATTATCCACAATAACTCTTCTAATAATTAAAGTACTATACGCTTTTATAACATTCTTTTCTTGGTTTGATAATTCTAATCTAGTTAACCATCTAATTAATTGACGTGATATATCTAGCAATTGTGATATTTCTAATTCTAGAATCATTGATTGTCTTGATAAAAGCTCAAAAAGATTTTCTATAAATTCTGTTCTAAAATCAAAATTGTCATTCTTTTGTGTTTTGCAGATTTCTAATATTTTATTAATATCGTCATATGTCTTAACATATTGAATATATGAAGATATTTCTTCTATTTCTACGGAACCTTTTTTGAGTTTATTTAAATACTTTTCTCTTTCAGTATTAAAATTAGAATAATCAATATCATCTGCTCTAAATAATAGTTCATCATAAATATTGCAGTCTTCTGTAGAAATGGATAAGTCATTTGTTGTTAAAATATTTTTTATATGATAATTATCATATTTTTTTAAAAAGTCTAGATAATCAAAGCAATTTCTTATAGTAACATATATTTCAGGTAAAAAATGCTTTAAAAACTGTACGTTCATAATATATATAAGCCAATCTTTATTTCGATATGTTTCACTATATATATTTTCTATTTCTAATTCTATATTTTCAATAGAGTACTTTAAGGATTTTAAAAAATTTTTCACTTTTCTGATATTTTTTGTATTTCTCATTACATAATTTAATAATTCATTAAGATTTTTCTCTATTTCTTCTGCTCTTATTTGTTTAGATTCACTTGTATCATCTTTGAATATTTTGTCTTCAAAACCCGTAAAATCTTTGATATCTTTTTTAATATTTTGTACAATTTCACTTTCTATCGTTAATATCATTTTTTCTATTTCTTTCGTATGTCTTCCTTTTTTCAATGTTTCATTGATTTTGTCAAAAAAACCTTTTTTAAATATGTAACCTATAAAATATTGCACTATTTCTATATATTCAATCTCGCACAAATCTAAAGTAAAAGAAACGTATTTTTCCAAATAATTAACATCATATTTACTCAATTGTTCTTTATCAACTAAAAAAATCGTTTTACAATTAGTTATATTCGTACTTTCTCGTAATACTTTAAATATCTTATCTTGATCTTCATCTTTACATCTATCTAAATCATCAATAATTAAATAAATTGTTCTATTTAATTCACCTAGCTTATTATTGATATATTCTTTATCACTTTCATCTGATTTCAAAACATAGTTAATTATGAACTGATTTAAAACCTTAAGTTTACTCTCTTTTAAATAGCTGAAAAAATATTTTTCAACTAAAGCTTCATTCTCAATAAAAACATTATTTTCTTTTAAAATTTGTATGATTTTTACAGAAAGAGTTCTCATAATCTGATCAACACTTTTTTCGCTACCTACTTCTATCCAAATGAATATATCATTTGATGTTTTTTCTTCATTATTTGTTACTTCTTCTTTATTCGTTAATTCTTTCTCTAAAGCCATTACAAAACTTGTTTTTCCCATCCCCCATTTTGCATTAATCATAACAGCATAGGGTTCTTTTATTTGATCTTTTAGTATTTGCTTAAATTTTTTTAACTGTACCTGTCTTTTATAAATTAATTCAGGATTTGGAAAGTCAGATTCTTTTAGTATTTCATTTGTTTTTTTCTTTTTTATTGATTCTTTTTTATAATAAGATAAATCATCTAAGAAGATAATCATACTGATTAAAACTAAAAATTCTGGTAAATCTAAACTTGAACTAACACTTAATAAAATTAATTCTAAATAAGATACGATACACAACCACCTTATAGATTGTAAACAAATTATATCTTTAATTCCGAAAATCAATAACCGAAATATCAGAAGTAATACAATCAAAAAAACAGCACCGAAAAATACTAATGCATTAAAGTATTCATAATGATTTTTTAAAATATTGATATTAATAATATTTCCTAAAATAAAACTTATAAAAACAATTACAACTGAATTGAAAAAATTATGTAAAGCTTTATTAATCAAATACTTTCTTTTAACCTTATCAGTAAATGATGAATTAATACAGATTATCCCTATTATAAAGATCAATAAAGATAAATGTAAAAAAATGCATTTATTATCAAAATATAATGATAATAGACCTTCTAGAAATTCCTTCATAAATAATCATTCTCCTGTACAATTTATTTCGCTTAAAAAGTTATCAATATGATTTTGAGTTAGAATTGTTTTCTGTTTATTTAACTCATAGTCATTTTATATAAAATATTAGAAACTTATTACTGCTTGAATATATGCGACCAATACACTTATCAATATAGCTATTACTCCTAATACTGTAGAGTAATACAATTGCTTCTGGCTTTGACTTCTATAAAAAAATAATTTGTATTCATGTTTAAACCATATGTATCTTTTTTTTAGCTTTCTTTTAACAATTTTCTTTATCAAAATCAAGATAGAATAATAAGCAGAGGAAATAACTCCTATCAAAATAGCTGCATAAATTTTTAAATGTTGATTAATAAATATTATAAATTCATCTGTATATAATGGTATTATCCATTCGTTAATAGTTTGTGATGAAAATATTGCTATCAGTAAAGTAAAAACAATTATTAGAAAATTTATTATTCCTACATTTATAAGATACTGTAAACTGTCTAAAAAGTTAGCACTTTTATCAATAAAATCTAAATTAACAAAGTTTTTATTAATCTCTTTCTTTACGTCAATTAAAAAATATTTGAATCTTTCATTTTCCTTTTTTAATGGAAATTTTTCTTTTTCGATAATTTTAATATAATTTACTATCGAATTTTGATAAATTGCTTTATTATTTTCTGCCTCCTCATAGCTGTTATAAGTATCATCCCAAAACAACTGATATGCTTGTATTATTGTACAAAAAGCATCATTTAAAGAATTGTTCAAAGTTTTAGGATTTTGAAAAGGATAATTCTTTAAGTCATCGGTTTTTATTTTTCCTAAATTAACCGTGCTTTTTCCTTCACAAATAACTTGTAAGATAAATGTGTGAAATTTATATATCCACCAAAAAGATTTTTCTACATGTTCACCATCAGCAAGAATCATTCTTATCAAATCACTTTTTTCTTTAATTCTATCATAATCCATATGATATCTCCAAGTAATTAATCATTTTCTTCATTTTTAATTTCTGATGTATCTAGTTTTTCTTTTTCAAGTCTTAAAGCTTCAGATTTAATATTTACTTCTTTAACCACATTATCAATTAAATCGATAGTGTAATTAAATAACCTTCTTGTGTCAGTACTTTCTTCACTAGTCTCATCCAGCTTTTGTTTAGGCTGAATATAATCATTATCAATATTATAATTAAGTAAATCATAAATATCCTTTGCATTAATACTTTTTGATTTATTATCTATAATGATTTTCTTATCTCCATTACTGATTTCAATATTTTTCTCATTAGTAATCGTGATACCTATTTTTATATTATTTATCATATCGTTTCCACCTTTTCCTAATTACTTCAACACCACCATCTAAAGTATTTGCTACTTCATCTAGAATGTTTACTTCATCATCAATATATTCCAAAGCTCCATAAGATACTTTTAAATTATTGTTTTCGTCATTTTTCAATACAATGACATTATCTACATCTAAATTTACAACCAATTCTGGTTTATGTGTTATGAATAAAACTTGTTTAAATTCTACCATTTTCCTTAATATACTAATTAAATCTGTAGAGATTCTGTTTTGTGAAACATCATCTCCAGGCTGATCAACCAAATACAGCTTTATCGTACTATCCTTTGAAAATATATCCAAATAAATTAATGCATTTTTTCCAGGTGAGTTACCTGTTGATATATCATCTTTATCTAATAGAATAACATTCTCAATCTTTAAAATGTTTTTTCCAATATATTCCTTTACACATTCTTTGTATGATGTTTTTATATCCTTACCTTCCTTTTTAAATGGATCAATTTTTGCATTACAATTTTCATCAAAGTTGTCTAAATCAATATTTTCCAAATATGATATTTTTCCTTTATGACTAAAAGGATACATTAAGGCTTTTTCAATAATATCTTTTGTGATATTTGATGTTACTACTCTTGTAACAAAATGATATTTACCAAATTGATTATCTGCTTCTTCAATATTGATTGTCTTGAAATTTTCTAAAACAGTTGGTTTCTTTTTATTATCAGTTTCTATCATGCCAACTATTTTAGAAGTAAAATTTGAAATATTCTTTTTAAATGTATTGATTTTATTTTCTTGTGCCTGTGCAGTTTTCGCTGCTTCATTATCAAATGATTCAGTTACAGAATTAATAGTAGCAATGATTGTTTCAGTAACCTTTTCTTGAAATTTCAGATTATTGTATTTTTTAATCATCTTGACTAAATTCTGTTCAACACTTGATAGATATTTTTTATCTTCATCTTGTAATAATTTTTCATTTTTTACTTTAGTAATACTGTTTTTTGCTAATTCAATAGTAGAAATTACTTTTGCATAATCTTTAGCTGTATATGTTAAATCAGGGATTACCCTCAGACTATAGCTTACATCATCTATCTCTGCTGGAATCTCTAATGAATAATCTAAATCCAGAAGTTTTGTCTTTTTTTCTTGATTAAATTCAATTAATTTAAGTACATTATTAATATAAGCATCAAGTTCCTCATTATGTATATCCGTTTTTAACTCTTTAAATTTATCAGTAAAAAATGCAATATCTTTTAAATTAGATTTACGTTGAAATAAATCTCGAATATCTCCTTGGCGATCAAATTTTATTCCATTTTTCATTTCACTTTCAAAAGGAGTGATTTTTATTTTTTTCTTTTTGCAAAATTGCTTGTAACCATTTACTTTTGAGGCTGGCTTAACATCTTTCAAATCTGAACTATAAAGATATTCAAAAAGTAAACTTTTTCCAACTGAATTGTCCCCAATCACAACATTAATACCAGAAGATAATTTAATAACTTCTTCCTTACCATTTGTCTCTATTTTTATTTCTTTTACATATGGTGCATTTATACTAGAGTATGCTGTACTTAATCTATTTGGTTCAGTTAAAGCCATTGCCAACCCTCTGAAACTAGGTAAACTTTTCATATATGTATATTTCATCTGACTTTTATCAGATGGCTTTTGGGCTGGATAAACAGTCCAATCATGGCAATCTGTACCTGTTATATATCTTAAATTTCTCAAGTCTTTTTCTTCTCTATAGTTGTTTAAAATACCTTCAACTTTACCACTTCTGAATTCTACAGCATCAAAATAATCATAGTCTATAATTTTATCAAACTCTTCTTCCCCAATACTAGATAAGTTTACATCTTGCTTTCTTGCTTTTGGGCTACATTTTTGATGAGCAATGACAACAACATTTAAATCTATTTTAGATAATATTTCCTTAAACGTTGATTTTTTATAAGCATTATTATTTTCATTATCAAATTGATATTTTGTAACAATTCCTTCGATTTTAGCAATTTTTTCTTCTTGTGCATCATCAAAAATACTAATAACATGTACTCTATTATCAGATATTTCAACGTCAAATTCAATTCCAGGTAATACTTTCAAAAGAGTTTTGCATTTGGACATATTACTTTTCATAGCTTTGTACATGTCATAACTAAAAGCGTTATGATCAGTTATAGCTATCATATTGACTTTTTCTTGTTCAAGTTTTTCCATTAATATAGGAATATTCTGAATTGTATTTTTAGAAACTAAGTCTTTATCCTTTTTACTATAAACACTATGAATATGTAAATCTAGTTTAACCAAATCATGAACAATTTTTTTGTTTTCTTTCATAGAAATTTATATCCTTTCCTGCAAGTCAATGTTACCCCTTACATCACGTATCTATCATATCACGTAGTCAATACAAAATTTAAAAAAGTTCAAAAATGGGATAGGGCGACTCTATTTATAGTAAATTTCTTTGGCTATTAGCAAATAGTTGATATATAAAAATAAAAATTTTAATTTTAAAAAGCTCTCAAATACTTAATATTTTCGAATTAAAAGCTCATTAATACTTCTCGTTTTATATAATAATGAAAAAGATATTCATTTAGGTGTTTCTTCTTTAAATGAATATCTTTATTAGATTAATTTTTCTTTTCTATTTCATTGATTACAGCTTGGCGGATGTCTTCTGGAATATCTAATATATCTATTGCTTCCATAACATTAATATGTTTTTTTATCATTAACTTCTTTGTATATTCTACAACGCTTAGAAACCGTTCTTCTGCTTTACCTTCAAGCTTACCTTCTAATTTACCTTCTAGTATACCTTCTTCTTTCGCTTCTTTACGGATACCTTCACTTAAGTTACACATTTGCATCACCTAACCCTTTTAAAAACATTATAGCTATCTTTCATTATTTGTCCATCCAACTATAATGTATATTATCTGATATTATGATTTAATATATAATATTAATAGTTTTATTTATATTAAAACACTAATTAATTTTATGCAAAAAAGCTTTTGTATTTTGCGTTTTATACTTAGATGAAAAAAAGATATTCATTTAGGTGTTTCTTCCTTAAATGAATATCTTTATTAGATTAATTTTTATTTTCTATTTCATCAATTACAGCTTGGCGGATGTCTTCTGAAATTTTCAACATATCTAATGCTTTATTAATTTCAATATTACCAGTTTCCATCAAGTTTTTGACATGCTCTACAGCGCTTAGAAACCGTTCTTCTGCTTTTGCTTCTTTACGGATACCTTCACTTAAGTTACACATCTCAGCCACCTCCTGCTCTAGATCTTCTGATACTAGTATACCATAATTTTCTATAAGTTGTCGCTTTATTTCATCTAGTGGAAGATTTGAATTGAATAATACATTCAATAATTTCATAGAGTCATATTCTCCATCATTGTAATCATCATAACTCTTTTTTAGATAAATCATGATAACTTCTATCAAATCATAATGACTTACTGGACTATGCCATTCTTTTCTCAAACAAGTTTCCGTTAGTTTGTATGAATTCACAACATCATCTTTTTCTTTTATATGATTCATACAGATCCATAAAGAATACACCTTTTTGATGTCTAAATAATTGGTATGTTGAAAACCATATTTTGCGTTCTTTTGACCTGCTAAGATCCTGCAGGCATGATACACACCTCTTGATATCAATGGATAATGTCTTTCATCATCGCCCTGTGCTTCCATGTTTATCAGAAATCCTATGATTTCTTTTTTAGCTTCTACCTTCTTTGTTGGAAGTTTCGCAAAGAAGAATACATCATAGCGTATTTCTGCGCCAATAACAGCGATATCCTCAAGGTTTAATCCCAAAAGTTCTCCATTTCTTTTGATGTACTCCATTCCTTTGATTGGCTCAATACAAGCTTCTATTTCAGGTATTGGCATACCCATATATTCTGGTATTTGATCATGCATGATAGATGCCAGAATAGATTTAAAAGCCAGGATTTTTTTACAATATTCATCATGTGCTTTTCCCGGTTCTTTCGTATCAATGGTTGATACTAGTTTTAGTCTATTATTCATAAAGCGCCTCCTTTTCGTGTAATGTTTTCCATTATACATGCATTGTATATAAAATTCTATACATAATTTTAATAAAGTCAGAAAAGCACAAATAATTATATTTTTACAGTAAAATCTTAAAGTAAATCATGATTGACAAACACAGTAATCTATGTCTTAATATGAAGCGTTTTCTTAAATCAAATCATTTCTGAAACATTTACCTCTTGGTATATTTTGCATTGCTTATAAACCTTCCTTCTTTACAGATACATTCACTTAAGTTAAACATTTTCATCACCTGCCCCTTTTAAAAACATTATAACTTCCTTTCAATATTTGTCCATCCAACTATAATGTATATTATTTGATATTACTATTTAAAATCATAATATTATCAATTTTATTCACATTAAAATACTAATTGATTTTATGTAAAAAACTTTTATATTTTATACTATGATGAAAAAAAGATATTCATTTAGGCAGTCTAACCTTAAATGAATATCTTTATTCGCTTAATTTTTCTTTTCTATTTCATCAATTACAGCTTGGCGGATGTCTTCTGAAATTTTCAACATATCTAATGCTTTATTAATTTCAATATTACCAGTTTCCATCAAGTTTTTGACATGCTCTACAGCGCTTAGAAACCGTTCTTCTGCTTTACCTTCAAGCTTTCCTTCTAATTTACCTTCTTCTTTTGCTTCTTTACGGATACCTTCACTTAAGTTACACATTTTATCACCTATCTCTTTCAAGAATATTATAACTTCCTTTCATTATTTGTCCATCACATGATAATGTATATACAAAAAAGACTATAGAAATATGGATTCCTATAGTCTTCTGGATATATTAACCTTCTAATACTTCGTGACAACGATCACATAAGCCATCTTCTCTTGAAGAATCAGTAATGTTCCAGCATCTTGGACATACTTTTCCCTCACATTTTTCTACTGCTACCTGGCATACTTCATATGCTGGTAATTCATCTACAGAGAAGCTTACTTTTGATACGATCAGCCATTGGTTGAATTTGTTGCCACAGTAATCTTCGATCAATTTACGATCTTCATCAGATACATTTACCATTACATGTGCTTCTAATGATTTACCGATAACTTTTTCTGCACGAGCTGTTTCTAGTGCTTTGAAGATATCTGCACGAATTGCCATTAAACGAGCCACATCTGCTTTGATTGCTTCTGCGTTATCAATGACAAGGTTTTCTTTGAAGCTTCCTAAATGGATACTTTCTGCTTCTGTGTGGAAGAAATCATTTACTTCTTCACATGTATGAACAAGGATTGGCGCCCATAGACGTAATAAGAAGTCTAATGCATGATACAGAACAGTTTGTACCTGTCTTCTTCTTGGAGAATCTTTCTTTTCAATATACAGGATATCTTTTGTGTAATCCATATAGTAAGCAGATAATTCATTGGTCATTAAGTTTGTTAACATACCAGTGATATCCGCAAAACGGTATTCTTGATAAGCTTTGATTGCTTTGGTATTTGCTTCATTTAATAGCACTAAGATATATTGATCTAATGCTGGTAATTCCTTCACATCTACCAAATCTTCTTTTGTGAAGTCTGTTTCTGGATTGATGTTTGCTAACATGAAACGGAATGTATTACGTACTTTACGATATTGTTCAGAAATCTGTTTCATGATTTCATCAGACATAGAGCAGTCTGCCTGATAGTCTACAGAAGTAGCCCATAAACGAAGGATGTCTGCGCCATATTTCTTAGTGATTTCACCTGGTGCTACAGCGTTCCATTGAGATTTACTCATCTTCACACCTTTGCCATCCATAACGAAACCATGGCTTAATACCTGTTTATATGGAGATTGTCCATGTACAGCTGTCCCAATGATCAAAGATGAATTGAACCATCCACGATACTGGTCACTACCTTCAAAGTATAGATCAGCTGGATAACCTAAGCCTCTTTCCATCATAGCACCTGTGTGTGAACTTCCAGAGTCAAACCATACATCCATGGTATCTGTTTCTTTACGGAAGATTCCATTTGGTGAACCTGGGTGGCTGTATCCTTCTGGAAGTAAGTCTTTTGCTTCTCTTTCAAACCATACATTTGAACCAAATTCTTTGAATAATTCTGCGACATGATCAAATACGTTTTGATCCATGATTGGTGTATCATCTTCTGCATAAAAGATAGGAATTGGTACACCCCATGCACGCTGACGGGAAATACACCAGTCACCACGATCGGCGATCATGTTATGCATACGCTGCTGTCCCCACTTTGGTATCCAGTCTACTTTATCAATTTCATTTAATAACTGTTCACGAATCTTATCGATAGATGCAAACCATTGTGTAGTGGCACGGAAGATAATTGGTTTCTTTGTTCTCCAGTCATGTGGATAGGAGTGCGTAATGAATTCAAGTTTTAATAAAGCACCGATTTCATCCAGTTTTTGTGTCACTGTCTTGTTAGCATCATCTACATACTGACCAGCAAGCCATTCGCCACAATCTTCCATCATGCATCCATGTTCATCAACGTTACAGTATGCTGGTAAACCATATTTCTGACCTACAAAGAAGTCATCTGCACCAAAGCCTGGAGCTGTATGTACACATCCAGTACCTGCATCAGCAGTAACGTGATCACCTAAGATAACCAAAGATTCACGATCATATAAAGGATGCTGACATGTGATCATTTCAAGTTCTTTTCCCTTAAATGTTTTGATGATGTTTTTCTGCGTTAATCCAAATTTTTCCCATAACGCATCAACAAGCTCCTGAAGAACTAATAATTTGCCTTTTTCACTTTCAACAAGTGCATATGTATAATCCTTATTCAAACAGATTGCTAAGTTTGCAGGGATTGTCCAAGGTGTTGTTGTCCAGATGACAAAACTTGTATCTGTATCTAAGATTCCTTTACCATCTTTTACAGGGAATTTCACAAAAATCGTAGGACTCTTGATATCCTTGTATTCAATTTCAGCTTCTGCAAGAGCAGTTTCACTGGATGGACTCCAATATACTGGTTTTAATCCTTTATAGATCAAGCCATCCATTGCCATCTTCCCAAAGATTTCAATCTGGTGTGCTTCAAATTCTTTTGTTAATGTGATATAAGGATGATCATAATCTCCTACCACACCTAAAGAAAGGAAGCCTTTTTTCTGTCTTTCTACCTGTTCTAAAGCATAGTTGTAGCAAAGCTTTCTAAAATCAGCCAGTTCCATTTCCTTACGGTTATATCCAAGCTTCTGGATAGCTGTTTCAATAGGTAAACCATGTGTGTCCCATCCTGGTACATAAGGCACCTTGTAGCCAGCCATAAAGCGGTTACGGATGATGACATCCTTTAAAATTTTATTTAATGCATGTCCTAAGTGGATATCTCCATTTGCATATGGAGGACCATCATGTAAAACGAATGCTTCGCATCCTTCTCTTTTTTCTAACATCTTTTCATAGATGTTTTGTTCTTTCCAGCGCTGCTGGAAGTTTGGCTCTTTACTTGGTAACTTTCCACGCATTTCAAACTTGGTATTTGGCATTAATAGCGTATCTTTATATTCCATCGTTTCTTCCTCCTTCATAAAAAAAACGCCCTTACTCTAAGGACGTTATTCACGCGGTACCACCTTAGTTCATATCATTTCTGATATGCACTTTCAACACGTAACGTGTGCTAAACCCGTACTTCCCTACTAACCATTCAGGAAATCTGCATCGAAAAGTGATTTTTTATTACCCTTCCTACAGCTTTCCACCAACCAGCTGCTCTCTATCAGTACCTGTAATAAAACATGTCTTTTCTGTTCACGCATTTACAATTCTTTTTTCAAAAGATCCATGTTGGGAATATTGGGTGTTTCAAATTCATCCAGTGCAGCTTCCAGTTGTCTTAACTCATCCTTCATGCTGCCTTTTAATTCATTTGCCTCATTTCCCAGTCTGGCAATATCCAGCAATATGCCCCTTGCCATGATTAAAGACTCTTTCACGATAGCATCTGCATTTTTCTGTGCTGTATCTACTACCATATTTGCTTCTTTCATCGCAATCCTTGCCATCTCTCCAGCTGCCTTCTCACGAATCGCCAGATTTTCCATGACCTTGTTATATTCCTGTTGTTTTTCAGCCAGTTCTTTTTCCATTTCTTCTACCTGTTTCAAAAGCACTGTTTGCTTTTTCTTCAGTTCTTCGTTTTCATTACTAAGCAAGGATATATAGTCATCGACCTGGTAACGGTTATATCCATTTTTCATCGTATCGAATGATTTCTTGTCCATAACATCACCTTTCGTCCTCACCTTCGGAAATAAGCGGCTTAATTCACAAATGGAAATAGCATTATTATTATGTCATAAATATGCCACTTCTTCAAGGGATTTTTGTGAATGTCATTGTATTTTTCCAGCTTTTTTCATTATTTTCCAAAATCATTCCTTTTATATGACATTCATTTTCACTATGATCATATGAAAGGAATATCCCCCTCCAGCTTTGAGGGTAGTCATGGGGGTAGTTTTGGGGGTAGTCGCATTAAACTATGAAGCAGTTTAAATGCGACTTATTTACATAAGAAAACTATGTGATGTAGAATATATGTCATTGTTTTCTTCTTTTTCTAATATGAATACCTCAAAGGTATATTCCTTTCCATTCACGAATATTTTTTTATCAAGAAACTTCCTTATTGTTTCCAAACTAATTAATTTTAGTTTCAATATCTGATCTTTTTTACTAATCCTTTTGGCAGATTTTTTTTAGATTCTTGCATTTTTGATAAAAATGTATGTATTTTATCTGAATCAAAGTTTCTTGTAACTAATGCAATAGAGAATTCATCTTCTTCAATTTTATCTTCTAGGAATACCTTGATAGCATGATAATACTTATGTGTATCATTAACTTGCTTAACAAACTTTTCAATATTTAAAGCAATAATTCTGTAATTATCCATATCTGCTTTCGTAGTATCTATACTAAACAAATTACGTTTTAAATCTAAAGCAAATGCTTTCATTTTTTTCTGTTGCTCATCAACGATAATAATAAATATGTCTATCATTGAAGCATTTTCTTTATTAACGATTGGTGAACGATATTCATGTGCATAGTATGCATACTGATTCCGTTGTAACACTATTTTTGAATAAAACACATCTAATCCGTCATCATGTTCTTCACTACATAGAATAGATTTTGATTCTCCTATTT
The DNA here is from genome assembly GCF_003433845.1 of Absiella sp. AM09-50. Classification (NCBI taxonomy): domain Bacteria; kingdom Bacillati; phylum Bacillota; class Erysipelotrichia; order Erysipelotrichales; family Erysipelotrichaceae; genus Amedibacterium; species Absiella sp. AM09-50. The sequence continues at coordinate 112,764 of NZ_QVFI01000009.1, read as the reverse complement.
TGTATAAAGTTCCTTTTATAATCCGATCATCATATATTTTTGCTTGTATGTTCATAGGCTGTACCTCAAAAAATAGCCTTTGCTTCTTCTATCAAATTTGAAACTGCATCTTCAAATTCAGTAAAAGAATAGCCAAATCGCTCGTTATATTCTGCTTGTTCAACAATACTTTTTCCATTATGTTTTTCAAAATTATATACCAGTACTTCGGAGTCAATCAAAAGATCTTCTTGTTCTAAATGACATTGTTTTAATATATCACAGATATTTTCCTCTTGGTATCTTTTAGATAGCATGAATAAATTATTAATTTTGTTTGTGATATTATCACTGTGTGTAGAAATGATGATACGTTTTCCTTGATTGCATAAACGATTCAACATTCTAACCATTTCAAATTGCTTATGTGGGTGCAGACTCGATTCTATTTCATCAACAATCAAAGTTGTGTAGTTTTCTACTCTTGTTAACAAATAATAAAATGGTAATAATTCAGAAATCATGGAAGATGCAACATATAGTGGTATTTCAATATTTTCATTTTCAACTGGTGTATATGTCACATCAATACCTATGTTTAGCTTGCCATCCAATAAATGCTCTTGTAAGAAGATGATTAGTTTCTTATTTATTTCAGCGATATCTTCTCGATAATAATAACCTTGTAAATAGTTTAAATAATCATATAGAGGTGTAGTCAGTGAAGTTCCTTTACTCATAAGATTTCCTTTAAATTTGTCTGTTGTGACATTCAAAAAATATTCTTTATATAGTAGTTGTAACCCTGTACGAGCAGCTGGAAAAAAGGTAGTGTATAAATCAAAACCCGCTGCATTTAACAAAAGATTGAACAAAACTTTATAACTACTTTCTCCTGTATAAGTATGATAATACTCTTTATGATCATGTTGATCATCACTCACGTCAAGCATGTATCGAAAATTTGATTTGTTAGATTCCTTTAGTAAACAAAACAGAAATGCGTCATTTTCCTCTAAAACAAACTCTAATTGGCATTTTTCAATAGGGATTGATGTTTTGAAAATTGATAATATGATATCATCCAATTCTTGTTTTAGTTCTTCATTTAATCTTTCTTGCATATCATAAATCCTATTGGAATCAATTTTAATTTTATTAGATGATAAATCAGCATTGCTAAACTCATATTTTAATAATAAATCCGTTTGATTTAAAACTTTTTGTATAAATCCATAAATCAATTGCATAAGATATGTTTTCCCACTGTTATTTTCCCCAACAAAAACAATAAATTTTCCTAATTCAATATCTGCTTTTTCAATCTTACCAAAATTTGTGATGTGTATAATTATTTTCATAGACAACGCCTCCATTCTGGTCTAAGTATACCATAGAAAGTGAAAGAAAAATAATGAAATCAAAAATTTGGAAATTTCTTTATTTGGGTAGCTTTTTGGGTAGTTATTTGGATAGTTATTTTCATTTCATTGAAATGAAAAAGCCCGCACATAGCAGGCCTTACTCATATTTTGCGACTTCAATAACTAGATGATCTTTTTTTGTCTTGTTGGATACTTCTAAAAACTTAAAACGCCCTGCTTTTCGTATCGATATCACACTGCCAGCACTAACCGTTGTGGAAGCCTGCTGGTTTACGGTATGATTGACCTTCACAAGTCCTGCTTTGATAAGATCTGTTGCTTTGCTTCTGGACATATGTCCAAGTGTAGATACCATCACATCTAAGCGTAAGGAAGATACGATTTTGGTTTCATATTTTAATTTTTGTTCATGTTGAATAGGTTCATTTGTTCGCTGAAAATGAAGAGAACAGCGTTTGATTTTGGTTAAGTTGCAGGTGATATAATTTTCAACCATCTCATCACAGAAAATATAGATTCTGTCATCCTCAATGATAAAATCTCCAATCATATCCCGTTCAATGCCAATATGCATAATGGCACCTAAGATATCCGGATGTGATAATTTAGAGAAGGATGAGGAGTAGTTGGCTTTTAAACAGATGGTAGGAAAAGCTGGTTCTTCATCATCATATGGTAGAAATGCAAAACGTACACGTTCCGCATTTGGATAACCGCCATCCATACGATAAAGAATCTGTTTCCCACAGATACTTTGTGCAATCGATGCTTCTTCAGGCGTAAAAAAGGGAGTAATGCATATCCGTCTATAACGTTGCATCTGATCAATGAGATCATATAGGCGTTTTACGAATTCTTCATTACCCCGAAAATGTTGTAACTGATGCTGATTCATTAATTACTCTTCGTTTGCATCCAAACTGATTTCTCCATGTACTGCTACATTTTTAGGAGCACACAGAATAACATTATGACCAATTTTCTGGATGGTTCCATCCAGAGCGAAAATAACACCTGTTAGAAAATCGATTGTTCTTTGCGCATAATCTCTTTGCAGCTTATGTAAATTAATAACGGCTGCCTTGTTTTCTTTCAAACGTTTTGCGACTTCTTCTGCTTCATCGAATGAACGTGGTTCAAACAAAACCATCTTTGTATCACCTGATAAACGACTTACCTTTGATTTTGGCTGTTCATATTCAGACAGGACACGGTTATCTTCATCTTCCTGTTCTACTTCTAACACATCATCTTCATCCATTGGTGCAATAAATTCTTTAAATTTTTGACCGATGCTCATGTTGGCATACCTCCTATACGTTATCACTATTTTATCACAAAGTTCTGCATAGAAAAAGGCTTTTTCCAAAAGAAAAGTGAGATTTAGCTAAATCTCACCAAAATCACATCGCCCTGAATATTTTCAATTTCCTTTACATCGATTTCTATTTCTTCTTTACCGAAGAAAAAAGGAAAGCATTTTTTGATACAGGAACGTGGCGGACATGCGTAGATTGCATAAATCAGATAGGAGCACGGATCAAAAGCAAGATCACAAACCGTTCCTATCAATGCCCCGTTTCGTATATTGATAACCTGTTTCCCAACGATATCTGAATACCTCATTTGCCTCACCTAGTTTATTGTATGAGGAAACTTCAAATGTGTGCTAGTTTTCAATATCTTTTCGTAATGCCGCAATAGCATTTTTTTCAAGGCGTGATACCTGTGCCTGGGATATGCCAAGTTCATTTGCGATTTCTGTTTGTGTCATATCATCATAGTAACGTTTTTTGATGATATCCAGTTCTTTGCCTTTTAAATGCTTCAGGCTCTTTTTTAATGCCATCACATTGGATAATTTTTCAATTTCATCATGCTCATCTTTGATTTGATCTAACAGAAACAATTCATCCCCATCACTGTTATAGACGGGTTCAAAGATACTTAATACGGATTGGGTGGAATCTAATGCATCCACGATATCTTTTTCTTTGACTTCTAATACAGAAGCTAAATATGCTGTGGTTGGTTCTTTTTGATAGGTATGTATATATTCTTCTTTTACCTGAAATGCCTTATATGCTAAATCTTTTAGATGTCTGGATACTCTGATGACCTGATTATCTCTTAAGTAACGTTTAATTTCTCCCATAATCATGGGAACAGCATAGGTAGAAAAACGCACCTCATGTTTTAAATCAAAGTTATCTATGGATTTCACAAGACCGATACACCCTACCTGAAACAGATCATCCATGTTTTCACAGCGGTTATGGAAACGCTGAACGATGCTTAGCACAAGCTTTAAGTTCCCATTGATCAGGGTTTCTTTAGCTTGTAAGTCACCGTTTTGTAAAGCGACAAACAATTCTTTCATTTCTGCATTGGTCAACACTTTTAAAGTGGATGTGTTGATCCCACTGATTTCTACTTTATAACGACTCATTTCTACAACCTCCTAGCCTTGTGTACTAGGAGTTTTCCCTTGTAAAATTTATGCTATACACGTGTTTATTTGTAAGTAACTGGAAAGAGATATCACTTGACAAACAGGAAAAAACCATGGTGTTTTATCATCATGGCTCTGTTGCTTTTTTCTTCTTTTCATCTTTTTGAAATTCCCGATATATCTTCATAAAGGCCCTTTTTTCTATCCGTGATACATAAGATCGTGAGATATTCATGGTTTTGGCAATTTCTCGCTGGGTCTGTTCCTTTTGTCCATATAAACCAAAACGCTTGGTAATGATTTCCAGCTCTCTGGCATCGAGTACGTGAATGAAACGTTTAAGCTTGGATACGTTATCTTCTAACATCATATCATCAATGATATTATCTTCTGGCGCGGATATCGCATCAATGAGTGTAATCTCACTGCCATCCTTATCGGTCGCAATGGCTTCGTTAAGTGATACGTTTTGAAAATAGTTTTTAGAGCTTCGTAAATACATCAATATCTCATTTTCTATACATTTACTGGCATAGGTTGTAAGCTTATGCCCTTTTTCCGGTTTGAAAGAATCAATAGCCTTGATCAATCCAATAGTTCCGATACTGATGAGATCTTCTTTTTGTTCCTTACGGATATCGTATTTTTTTACGATATGGGCAACCAAACGCAGATTGTGTTCAATCAGCTTATTGCGTGCTTCTTCATCATGATCTTTCAATAATGCGATACACTTTGCTTCTTCTTCCTTATCAAGTGGTTGTAAAAAACTGTTGTTTCGTATATATCCAACATAACATAACGCATTTGACAGTAATTCAAATAATGTTGTTAACATTTCTTATCACCTGTTATCAGTATATGATAAGGGATGTGACAACATGCGACAAAAAAATCGGATTACACACGTAATCCGATTGGTGTTGATGCGCCTGGTAAATAGATGCCGGCGATAACAACGTTTGCACCATTGTATCCACCATGTACGACTTGTCCATTACCTACATAAACAGCGATGTGACTTTTACCACTGCCATTATTTGCATAGTATAATAAATCACCTTGCTGTAAGTTATCTAAAGAAACCTGTGAAGCGATTTGCAAGAAGTTGTCTGGTCCCATGATGTGATGTTCAACGATCGCATCGCCATCCTCTTCTTCTACTGTGATCCATGCGGATTTTCCTACTGCTTCAATACTTTTTTCTGCGACTTCTTCACACCACATGTTTGCACCTACATAAGATAATGCTGTCTGGGCAATAGGATTTGTAACTGCTTCCTGCTGAGGCTGTGGAGCTTCTTGTTTTTTGGAAGGAGAAGGCGTGCTTTCCTGCTTTGGCTGTGACTGTTGTGTCTTTGCAGGGGCCTGTGTTTGTGTTTCATTAACTTCGTTATTTTCCACAGCCTGCGCTGTTTCATTTGTTTGTTGTTCTTTTTCAACGGTTTCTTTCTTTGTTTCTTTTTTACTTGTTTCTGCTTTTGGTGTAGCTTTCTTAGCATTTTTCTTTGTAGTGACTTCCTGTACCTGTTTCATAATATCTTTAGTGCCTGAATCGATATTCGTCAAACCGATTGCCGCAACCTTAGTACTTTCAGCTGTTGTATTGTTATAAACGATACCACCACAAATCAATCCAGCGCTTAATAATGCGCATGTACTATATGTCAACATTTTAGATTTTTTCATCTTCATGTCCTCCTTGTTTTAAACTGTGTTTCTTACTTCCTACTCATACTATACACAAAACTTTGTCACACGTAAACCCTTTAGCCTACATTTTATGACCTTTTTGTGATATTAAATGCATTTTTAGCATTTATGTGACACAGCTGTGATTATTTAGATAAAAAAAGACAGTCATCTTTCTGACTGTCCTAATTCTCTAAAAATGAACGATAATAGATTTTAAAACTTAATTTTTCGTTCAGTTTTTCTAATGCAATCTTAAAACCGTCAATATCAAAGACTGCGACATCAATATAAGAATAATGGATACCAATTGCCCCGCCAATCGTTCTAGCTAGTGACATATCATAGAATAATTTATTGATTTCCTTTTCTAGCTGTTGACGTAATAGTGCTTCTTTTTCATCTTCATATAAGACTTCATAAAATAGATAGCCATATTCTGCGCCACGCTCTTTCATATCTTTACATGACTGGTATTCTTGATTTAACAATTCCTCCTGAAGTTGTGGATTGGTGGTAATGATCATCTTCATATCTTTACGAAGGGTTTCACTTGGCAGCTTTTCATCCAGTTTGTATGCCATATAAATAGTGGTAGGATCATGGTACTCGCTCCACTCTTCATCAATGATGATATCACAGATATCTTCGTAAAAGTTAGGTAAAAGACACACATTTTCTTCATCACTTGGTGTGTCAATGATCGTAATGCTGTTGATTCTTGCTTCCAGCTCCAGTTCTCCAATGAACAGCTCCAGCATATAAGCAACCAGACGGTTACGATAATCTTCTTCCATATCCTTTAATGCTTCACAATATACTTCAATATCCAGCATCTTTAATGCTTCATTGATTTTGTAATAGATTTTAAAGTCTGCCCCACCATAGCGTTTTCCTTTCACATCAATATAGCTGTTCATTGCTTTTTGTGATAATGGTGGCCGCCATGGATTCAGGATCCAGTTTTCTTTTAACTGTTCTGGTGCATCTTTCACTAATAAAGCGCTGCAAAATTGTACGTTCTTATCTCCACCGCTTGGAAATGTCATTTCATAGAAGCCATTTTCATTCATTTCCAGCTCCATCTTTGTGCCGACAATCGTCGCTAATCGATGATTTAAATCCTCTAGCAGATGATCTAATTCGTGTTGATCACCTTCTTGTAATGCCTGTTCAATAGTGCTCTGTACCGTTTCAAAATACTTCCAAAAATTTTGTACTCTATGTTTTAGATTCATATCTACACCTCTATTCATTTCTTATCAATAAACAATACTGCTTCAAATCATAATTGTCATGTGTAATGACACTCATCAATTTAAAGCCGGTTTCTTCATATAATGCCAGATTGTCTTTATGATGTGTTTCCATTGTCACATCAAACCCTTTTTCTTTTGCATCTTCACATACACGTGTAATCAGCATTTTAGCTAGTCCCTGTTTTCGATCCTCTTTTTTTGTATACATCAGATCAATATGATATGACTCATGTGTCACAAATTCTTTGACCCAGCGGCTGGTAAACATATCCCAGCACTTGATCACATGCCATATGACCTGAAAGGAATGAGTGGATATCAGCATGGGAATCATTTTCATATTCAGACTAAATAAACGCAGATGATATTTCCATGCGTTTTCAAGTGATGTATCATAGACCACCATCACACTGTGCAGTTCTTTACTATCTGCGATAAAATGACTGTATGGACGAATTGCAGCCAAGTAGTGTTTAAAGAAATACTTTACCAGGCGCCTTCTTGATTTTTTATATGGAAATACGGTTTTATACAGTTCATCCTCATAAAAATTCTCTGCCATTTCTTTATAAAGATTGGCAATTTCATAGTCATTTAATTCATATAAACCAGCGAATGACATTTTTTCACATCCTTATTCCTCGCCCTATTATATCATATTTCTTCGATATGTGTAAATTATGAAAAGAACGTCTTATGTAATTAAACATTCACTAGACGTTCTTTCAGCTTTTTCAATATTTTTTTCTCTAAACGGGATACCTGTACCTGGGAAATCGACAATTTTCGGGCAATATCCTCCTGCTTCATACCTAAATCATAGCGATAGTGTAATAGCAGCTGATCACGTTCTTCTAAGCGTTTTACTTCATTCTCCAAACTGACCTTCATCACGACATCTTCTTCTTTACGATTTTTCACTTTATCTTCTAATAGAATTGGTGAGCCATCGTTTTCATAGATGGTTTCATCTAAAGAATAAACAAACTGATTTGCTTCAAATGCCACGATTACATCGCCAACATCTAATTGTAAATCATCTGCGATCTCCTGATAGGTTGGCTCATGATGCAGCTGTTGAAATAGTTTTTCTTTGCTTTTCAGCATCGTTAAATAACCTTCTTTAATGGAACGGGATATTCGCATACTGCCATCATCACGAAAGTATCGTTTGATTTCTCCCATAATAATTGGTACTGCATATGTAGAAAACTTTACACCATAACTGACATCAAAATGATTCAGGGCTTTCATCAATCCCACACAGCCTATTTGAAATAAATCATCCTGGCTTTGTTTCGGTCGATGAAATCGTTTCACAATAGAATAGACAAGCGGTGTATTCTGCGCAACGAATTCATCTCTTGCTTTGTTGTCCCCTTGTTGAATCAGATGAATCAGTTCTTCATTGCTCCGTTTGATTTCCATGTCTGATCTTCTTTTTGATTTGCAGATCACATCCCTTTCCCGCTTCACTATGAATATGGAATTCATCCGCAAATGTCTGCATTATGGTCATTCCCATACCACTTCGCTCCAAATACTCTTTGCTGGTATACATTGGCTCCATGGCTTTTTGGATATCATCAATACCACAGCCATCATCTTTCACGTGGATATAGATATAATGCTCATCATAGCTGACTTCCAGCAGGATGATGCCATCCTCTACATTCTCATATCCATGAATCATCGCATTGACGACTGCTTCCGCTAAAATTGTTTTGATTTCCATCACATCTTCCATAGGAAGATCTAACGGCATTAAAAATGCCACAACTGAGGTTCTCGCAAATGCTTCATTTTCTAATTTACTGTAGAATTCCAGTTTCATTTTATTCATAGTTTTACCTCATTTCTTTCATGTCGTATGATCTGAAAGATGCCTGACATCTGAAACAGCTTCTCATTGGCATTTGACAGGTTGCATACCACCAAAGTGCTGCCTTTTCGTTTCAACTGTTTATATCGTGCTAATACAAATCCAATACCTGTACTATCAACAAAGGTCACTTCCTCAAAATCTAGTTTCACAATCGTTGGCTGGTATTGTTCTATCAGATCGATACAGATCTGTTTCAGATTGGTTACACTGAGATTATCTAAATCGCCAAAGAAATAGAAATACAGGATACCATCTTTAAATTGATGCTTCATGTTTTATCACCCTTTCACCTGGACTATCTTATCACTTTTTTATTTCGGCTTGTGGATATTCGACAAAGGTTGTCAAAAGCAGTCAAAAAAAGCATATCCATATCAGATATGCCTTAATCATCCTCTTCTTCATCATCTAAATCCCAGCTGTATTCTTCCATATAGCCAGCACGCTCATCTGCATCATGAGCAACCTTCAACAGGCTGTATAATAAGATGAACAATCCTGCCAATGCAAGAAATAAAACAATCCATGCAAGACGTGACATGATTCAACACTTCCTTTACTCCCATAGTATGTGTCGTTTTACCAATTTAACTATTGACAAATATATCCTCAAATGTTTTCATAAAAATATCCACAAAGTTTAATGGTACCACATCATGATCCACACCAATGGGTACCTGCATATGATAGCCATCAGACATCGTAATTTCCATTGTACCGATTTTCTTATTGGCTTTATAAGGCAATTGGGCATCGATCTTGATTTCTTTTTTGGTTTCTTTTGGCTGTGATCCTTTTTGATACACATAGGATACATCATCTAATGTCACAATACCAGCAGTGGCTGGCTTTCCATTTTCAAATTTTTTTGTTTCTATCTTTGTGCCTTTTTTATACAGGGTTGCCTGTTCATATTGTGAGAATCCATAATCCAGCAGTTGTATCATTTCTTTATTTCTTACCTTGCTGCTTGGCTCTCCCATGACTACACCAATTAAACGCAAACCATCTTTTTTGGCTGTTGTAGTAATACAGGATAATGCCTCTGTAGTAAATCCAGTCTTTAAGCCATCTACTCCGGGATATTGTTTTAACAGCTTGTTAGTATTGACCAGCCAGAATTTTGAGTCACTGTTTTCTCTGATATATGCATCATACGTACTGGTGATTTTCAACAGCTCTTCCCCGCCTTCCTTGATCAGGGCACGGGCAATAATAGCCATATCTTTTGCGCAGGAATAATGGTCTGGATCATGCAAACCGGTAGGATTCGCAAAGTGGGTATTGCTTAATTTTAAAGTTTTGGCTTTTTCATTCATCATTTCCACAAAACCATCTACACTGCCACCAACCTTTTCTGACATGGCAACCATTGCATCATTAGCAGAAGCGATACAGATACTTTTGATCATATCTTTGACGCTCATAGTTTCATTGACTTCAAGAAAAACCTGTGAGCCACCCATACTGGCGGCATATTCACTGGTGGTTACCGTATCCTCCCATTTAAGTTTTCCATCATGTAAAGATTCAAATATAAGTAATAATCCCATCATTTTGGTCATGGAAGCTGGATATAGCTTTTCTTTTTCATTGCGTGCATATATGACTTTCCCTGTTGTATTTTCACACAGATATACACCTTTTGCACTGGGAGCTAAAACATTTGTTTGTGGTTCTTCTTTCTTTTCAACACATTTGACAGGCATGGTAAGTACAGGAAGCATCATACATGCACATAGTATTAGTAGACATATCTTTTTCATCGTTATCAACCTCACTATAAGCCTATGTGAATCTTGTATAAATAAGAACAACTACCCGGTTGAAATTTCATCAGATATCATGTACCATGATTAACGAGGTGATCATGATGCAAAGTGATAAGACATGGGAATATCAGGGCTATCTCATGCGTTCTTCCAGAATAGAAGATATGGAAGAATATTATATTCAGGGCTTTTGTAGACAAGATGATGAAGGAATACGTATGACTGGCAGTAAAAATCATTACACGAAAGAGGAAGTTACCACATATTTTCAAAATTGTTTACATGATCCAAATCGTTATGATTTTTTGATTTTTGCTCCTGATGGCACCATGATTGGAGAAAGTGTCATCAATGAAATTGACTGGGAATCAAGAAGTGCTAATTTCAGGATATATTTATTTTCGCCAACGATGCGTGGCAAAGGTATTGGCTTCTGGGCAATTTGTACGACAAGAGATTTTGCCTTTGAAAGCTTACATCTTCATCGCTTATCTTTAAATGTGTTTGCTTTCAATGAACATGCGTATAAAGCATACCTGAAGGCAGGATATCGGGAAGAAGGCAGACTTCGTGATGCGATATGGGATAAAACGCAATATGCAGATGATATTTTAATGTCAATTTTAGAAGATGAATGGAAAGAAAGCCATAACTCTGATACACAATCGTGACAGAGTTATGGCTTTTTTAGCTGGGATAATAATTAATGACCATGAAGCTAGTCGTTATTTCCTTTGGATTGATATAGGTATGCGAGATAGAGGAATCAAAGGCAATGCTATCTCCTTCTTTTAAAATGAATTCACCATTTTCGGTATCCAATATAAGTTCTCCCTGCATGACATAAATATATTCTTGCGATTTTTCACTATGTCCAATGGAGCTATTGGATGCCTTGGCATCTAATTCACAATAGAATAATTCAAAGTTTCTAGTCGGTGTCGTGGTGTAATAACAATATACGCGATAGGCATTGTTTTCACTTGTTTGTTTGATGGTTTCTTTTCTTTGTACGATGGTGGTTTCATCATCTACGCCATCAATCAATTTGGTATAGGGAACCTTTAGACCATTGGCGATTTTCCAAACGGTATTGATGGTGGGATTACTGTTGCCTTTTTCTATATCTGACAACATCGTCTTACTGATACCTGAAATACTTGCCAATGCTCCTAAGCTCAAATTTCTTTCCGTTCTTAATTTTTTTAAATTCACTGCGATAATTTTTCCTGGTTCCATAGCGTTCCTTTCTTTATGCTTGACAATTATAGTGAACAAACGTAAAATATATCGTATAAACATTCAATATATCTTACGTATGTTAGATATAAGAATATAGTTATTATAGGAGAAGTAACGTAAAAAAGCAAGGAGAACTGTCTATGAAACGAAAAGCTTTGAAGGTGGCACTGCCCCATACCCTACCGATTTGTGTTGGATTTTTATTTTTAGGAATTTCTTATGGGTTCCTGATGAAAAGTAAAGGATTCTCATTTTTGTATCCGATGTTCATGAGTATGTTCATCTTCGCAGGTTCTATGGAATTTGTGACGGTCAATTTATTATTATCTGCATTTAATCCTTTATATGCCTTATTATTAACGTTGATGGTGAACGCTAGACATCTTTTTTATGGGATTTCTATGCTGGATACTTATAAAGATTGTGGCATCAAAAAATATTATTTGATTTTTGGGATGTGTGATGAATCTTTTTCGATTAACTGCTCCACTATCCCACCTTTGGATATTGATCGTGGATGGTTTATGTTTTGGGTTACACTTCTTAATCATATCTATTGGGTCGTTGGTGCGACCTTAGGTGGATTGTTGGGATATATCATTCATTTTGATACGACCGGGATCGAATTTGTGATGAGTGCACTTTTTGTTGTCATGTTTATCAATCAATGGAAAGCGGCCAAAGATCATACACCTGCAATCATCGGCATCTTCAGCTCCCTTATTTGTCTATTACTATTTGGTGCTCAGAATTTTATGATTCCTTCGATGTTATTGATCGTATGTAGTTTTGCGATGAAGCGTTCCTCTTTGGAAATAGAAAGTGAAGGTGATGCATCATGACATTCATTCAGCAAATCATCATTATCATGATCGTCGTTTTGGGAACCATGTTGACGCGATTTTTACCATTTATCATATTTCCTGCGTATAAGACCCCGCCTGCTTTTATTAAATTCTTAGGAAAAGTGTTACCGAATGCCGTGATTGGTCTGTTGATCCTCTATTCCTTAAAGGATGCCGTATTTAGTGATTTTCATTGTCTGCCAGAGCTTATTGCTATTGGCTGTGTTGTTTTCTTTCATCAATGGAAAAACAATATGTTGCTAAGTATCGCAGGAGGTACAATCCTGTATATGTTTTTGGTTCAATATTGTTTCATCTAAAAAAACAGGAGAATTATCCTGTTTGAGCTTGTATTTTATGAAACAACAGTTGTTGAAGCGATGGTTCTTGTAGACAGCTTTTCTGTATCATGGTGATATCATGATCATGGAACTGCTTCATTAGTGCTTCTTTATCCTTTTGCATATGTGTGCCAGATAACATATATAAAGAGAAAATCATGATCTGCTTTGTGAAGGTAGCACTATCTAAGAATGGCACTTGCTTTTCCTGTATGATTCTGGTATGTTTTTTTACCTTGCATTGTGCTGCATACTTGGAAAATGCACCATGTGTACTGGAATGATATACAATAAGTAAATCCTGATGAGGTTTACTATATGTCTGTTCAATTATATCGATAAGCTGTACGACTTCTCTTTGTCCATCAAAAGGAAGTGTAAGCAGCTTTGCCTGATAAGGCTGTAGTAACTCTTTGATTTGAATATGAAAACGGCCATCCTGCATCAACATCGGATATAATGAAACTTCAATATGACAAGCATGTAAAATCGACAAGCTTTCTTCTAATGACAATACTTCCATATGCGTTTGATTTAATGTATTTATGACCATATCACTGAGAAATGCAAAGTGATATGCATAAGCTGAATTTTGTTGTTTCAAAGCTTCTATAAAAGAAGTGATTTCCCCACCTAATACCGATTGTATCTTTACACCATGAAAGACAAGCAGACATGCTTGCTTTTTTTGTATCGCCTCTAATAAAAACTTTAGAAAAGATACAGGATACACAGGCAGTTTTTTTAATAAGCTATATGCTTCTTTTCGAGCAGGCAGGATGGAAAGAAGCTTTTCACGCAATGCATATAAATAAGGCATTTCCCCTGCGTATTCTTCTTCATATACCTGTGCAAAGCGTTCTAACATAATACGATTAATAGCAGGATATCGGCCTTTGGTAGATACGCCAATGATTACATTATCATCTTCATAAGACAGCACACTGCCAACTTCCCCTTTGGTTGCGCTTAAACAAAGAATGCCCATTGCTTTACAATCCATAGTGATTTGATGATTCAGTAAGGGATCATTAGTGGCTGCATATACAAGCTTGTAGCCATTTAAGTATGATGGCGCATATGCATCATGAATACAAGGGATATCACAACACTCTTCTAAAAAAGTTTTGGATAATATTGTAAGCTTCGCTCCCTGCACTCTGTATTCTTTTGCTTTACGAAGGCCAACATGGCCTGCACCTATAATCAAGACTGGCTGATCTTTGATATCATATCTGAGCAGTATACTCATAAGCGTTTTAATGCTTCCTTGATGATGGATAGTGTGTGATCTAGTTCTTCCATCGTATGTGCTGTGGATAAAAACATACATTCATATGGGGATGGCGCAATCAGAATGCCATGATCATAGAGATATTGGAAGTAAGACACAAATGCCTTCTGATCGATATCTTTTACATCACGATAAGATTTTATCGTGTGGTCTGTAAAAAACAGTGTCAACAGACTGCCGCATTGATGAATCTGATATGGCAGATTATATTCGTTTAGGATATCTTGTATACCCTCTTTTAGGTAAGCACCTTTCTGATTTAATTCTTCATATACTTGTGGATGTTGTTTTAGATATGTGAGTAAGCGAACACCTAAGTGCATCGCCAAAGGATTTCCTGACAGGGTGCCTGCCTGATAGACAGGTCCACTTGGAGATACCATATCCATGATGGCTTTTTTACCACCATAAGCACCTACTGGAAGACCTGCGCCTATGATTTTGCCAAAACATGCCATATCTGGTGTGACGCCATAATATTGTGCTGCCCCGCCATAGGCGATACGAAAGCCTGAAATTACTTCATCAAAGATCAATATGATTTTTTCTTCCTCGCAAAGTTTTCTTAAATCCTGCAAGAACTTTTTATCAGCGTTCACAAGTCCCATATTGCCGGCAATCGGCTCTATAATAATACAGGCAATCTCATGAGGATTGGCTTTGATACATGCTTTTACGGAATCAATGTGATTGTATTCACATACCAGTGTATTTTTCACAACATCTTCAGGTACCCCAGGACTTGTTGGTGTCCCAAATGTCAATGCACCAGAGCCTGAGCTTACCAATAAACAATCGCTGTGTCCATGATAACAGCCTTCAAATTTGATGATTTTATCTTTACCCGTATAGCCTCTAGCCACACGTATGGCAGACATGGTGGCTTCTGTGCCTGAATTGACCATACGCACCATATCGATTCCAGGATAGGCATCAACGATTAAATCTGCCAATACAAGTTCTTCTGGTGCACATAAGCCATAACTGATTCCTTTTTCTATGACTTCCTGCATATGATTTGTCAATAATGGATGGGCATGTCCTAGGATCATAGGTCCCCAGGAACAGATATAATCAAGATAGTCATTGCCATCTACATCATAGATATGTGAACCAGATGCATGATCGACAAATAAAGGTGTTTCATTCGCACTGGAAAATGCACGTACTGGCGAATTAACGCCGCCTGGTATTTTTTTACATGCTTGTTGGAAGAAAGCTTCACTTCTTTGATGCATTATTGTATGCCTCCTTCATCGATCAGCTGTGCTAAATACAAGGCGAAATATGTAATGATCATATCCGCACCTGCACGTTTCATGGATAAGACACTTTCATAGATGACATCTTCTTTCATCAGTCCAGCATAGATAGCCTGCATCAGCATACTGTATTCTCCACTGACATTATATACACAGATTGGTGTATGGATATGCTCCTTGGCACGTGCCACAATATCTAAATAGCACAAGGCTGGTTTTACCATAACGATATCTGCGCCTTCTTCGATATCCGCTAAGATTTCACGCTGTGCCTCTTGTCCATTGGCATAATCCATCTGATAGCTTTTGCGATCGCCAAAACATGGCGCAGAGTCTGCGGCTTCACGAAATGGTCCATAGTAGCTAGACGCAAATTTTGCGCTGTATCCCATGATTGCCACATTAGTAAAACCAGCTTCATCCAGTGCTTCACGAAGGGCTTTAATATGTCCATCCATCATATCACTTGGTGCCACCATATCAATACCTGCCAATGCATAGCTGACTGCGATTTTAGATAATACAGGTAATGTCGCATCATTATCAACATCATGGTGTTCATCTAAGATACCACAATGTCCATGTGAAGTGTATTCACACATACAAACATCCCCAATGACATAGAATCGTTCATCATATGCTTTGATAAAGCGAATGGCACGTTGTACAATGCCATCGGATGCATATGCCTGAGAACCTGTTTCATCCTTATGGGCTGGTATTCCAAACAGAATACAGCTGAAGATGCCACAGGAAATCATTTCATCTAATACCTCATGTAAACGGTCAATGGAATAATGGTATACATTGGGCATAGAGGCGATTTCTTCTTTGATATTGTCCCCTTCTACGATAAACAATGGATAGATCAATTCTGATTTATCCAACCTGGTTTCCTTCATCATGTTGCGAATCACAGGATTTTTTCTTAGTCTTCTTCCTCGATACATATTATTTCAGCTCCTCTTTTATTAATGACAACAGTGCTTTTTTATCTGCTGTTTTACTTTCTATGATGTGTTTTGCGCCATATTTACGACATGCTTTGGTGGTATGTGGTCCTATGGAAAATATGGTATCTATATGTGCGAATAGATCTTTACATGCCTTTACATGAAAGGCACTAGAAGCCATCATGGCATCATAGTGTTCATAAGTGGTCGTAAATGGCTTCATGATGGTATGATACATTGCGACTACATGTACATCATAATCGGATAATGCCTCCTGTAAGATCGTATTATCATTGTCGGCTTTTGCCAACAGGATGCATTCGTCTTTTGAAATCGTCTGTTTCAGTAATTCTGCCATATGCCAGCTGTCACTTTGGGCACAGATGATATCGGATAAAATACCAAATTCACGTAATTCCTTTGCAGTCTTTTCTCCAATACAGGCAAATTTTATATGGGAAAGACAACGAGTATCACAGCCTTTTTCCATCAGAGAATGAAAGAAAGATGATACACCATGGCGACTTGTGAACAGGATACAGGAATAATCCATTATATCGATATCTGCCAATGCATTTTTATATTCTTCTATTTCTCCCACCTGTACCTCTTCTACCATGGCACCCGCTTCTCGTAAATCTTCTCCAATTAAGTGATGATCTAAATTAGGAATGAGAATACGTTTATGAAGTAATGGTTTAGATGTATAAAAATCCATTTGTTCATGTAAGGCAACCACATCACCTACCACGATCGTACAAGGACTTTCCATATCAAAGTCTTGATTTAATGCCTCCTGCAAGGTGGAATAGATACTTTTTTGATTATATCGTGCCCCGTTGGAAATAAGGGCAATGGGGGTGTCTTTCGCTTTGCCATGGTCAAGTAACCCCTGAAATACCTCCTGCTTATGTTTTAATCCCATTAAAAACACAAGGGTATCACTACTACAGGCCATAGAGCGATAATCTAAATCATTGATTTCATCATCTTTGGTATGTGCACTGTATACACGAAAGCCACGATTGATTCCACGCTGGGTAATGGGTATACCTGCATAGGTAAGCGCCGCAATACTGCTGGATATACCCGGCACTACCTCAAAGTCAATATTGGCTTTTGTTAAGGCGAGAACTTCCTCTCCACCACGGCCAAATACATAAGGGTCCCCGCCTTTTAAACGGATGACACGCTCATATCGTGATGCTTTTTCAATCAATGTTTCTTCAATCTTTGTTTGCGGCATCGTATGATGATGATTTTCTTTTCCTACATTGATGCATTCACAATGCGCAGGTACCAGCTGTAACAACAATGGATCAATCAATCGATCATATAACACACAATCTGCCTTTTTCAATAAGTCAATCCCACGTTGTGTCATTAAATCATAACCGCCACAGCCAGCGCCAATTAAATATACCTTTCCCATATTATCCTTCTTTCACATGTTGTTTCATATATGCTGCTGCCATTTCAGCTATCTCATGTTCCTTTTCTAATGGTTCTTCTAGCACGCTTTTTTCAAGTATTGTGCCCTCTTCATTTCCATAGACAAAGCGTAACTGGATGCTGTTTTCTTTGATATGACAACGAGCCCCAATAGGGGAATGACATCCTCCATCCATTGCTTTTAAATACGCCCGTTCTACTTTGATTTCTCTTGTATCTAGTGGTAAAGATAATTTATGAATCATATCTTTTAATGCTTCATCATCACTTCTTAATTCTAAGCCAATGGCACCCTGTGTCACAGCTGGAATCATTTCTTCTTCATCAAAGTATTGTGTAATCTGATGTTTTAATCCTAAACGATGCATGGCAGCTGCCGCTACAACGATACCATCCAGATCCATATCTTTCATTTTCTTTAAACGTGTATCGATATTGCCACGGATATGTGTGATTTCTAAATCCGGACGAAGCTTTAACAATTGATACTTTCGACGCTTACTGCCAGTAGCAATGATCGCATGTGGCTTTAATTCAGAAAGTGAAGCGGCATGCTGTAGCACCAAAACATCGCGACTGTCTTCGCGTATCATGACATCTCCTAGACACAAGCCCTCCTGCAGTTCACTTGGCATATCCTTCATGCTGTGGACTGCCAGATCAATTTGATGATCCAATAGCTGTTGTTCTATTTTCTTCACAAAGATCCCACTGGTATTCATCTGGTCTAAACGTGCCTGCTGATTCATATCTCCATGCGTCTTTACGATGACGATTTCATACGTATGCTGTGGATATGCCTGTTTCAACATCTCCATAATCTGATTTGTCTGTAGCAGGGCAAGTTTACTGCCTCTGCTTCCAATTCTTATCTTCATTTTTCTCCTCCGCCTTCAAATAGCTGTGATACAAGTTCTATATATTCATCCTTTTGTTTTGATGCATGTGACAACATCATCATAGGTTCTTTCACCATACGAAAAAAAGATGATCTTAATATTTTTTTTACAACCCGCTGTTCATGATGATCCAAGTCAATTTTTGAGATGATCAGCTGATAAGCTGCTTCTGCACTTTCTTCACTTTTACGCTGTAAAGAGGATAGCACTTCCTGCAGTTTTTGTGAATTCAGCCATGTGATGGTTTCCTCTACACCTTGTTCAATCATTTCATGTCCCTGTTTTAAAAGGGCTTTACGTTTTGCGATAGAGGCATCCTGTACATCTGATAGATCATCGATCACGATTAATTTAACGCCAAATGATTTCATGCCAGTATCAATATCCGGGGGCATTGCTAAATCCACACATACTTTGGTTTGATGAACTGTGGGATATGCTTCCTGTTTAATGATTTGATGAGGCGAGCTGGTCGCTGATATCAGGATATCGCTTTTTCCTGCATAGAGATAACGTTCTTCAAATGGAATGACTTCAATACGTTCATCATCTTTTAATGCTAAGGCCTTATCCATATGCCGGTTGCATAAATAAATTTTTTTCACAGGTTCATGTTCACAATACGTTAACATAAGTTTTGCCATTGCCCCACTGCCAATGATGCATACACATTGATTTTCAAATGTGATCAGCTGTTTGATTGCACGCATGGCAATATAAGGAATAGATAAAGGACTCGCACTGATCTGATAGGTCGTTTTGATCTGTTTTACGGTTTTAAAACAGTTTTGAAAGATACGATGCATCTGTTTTTTACATGCCTGCATATGACTTGCGAATGCATATGCCTCCTGTAATTGTCCTTCAATTTGATCTTCGCCCAGCACCAGAGAATGATATCCTGCACATACTTCATATAAATATAACAGTGCTGCTTTTCCTTTTTTGATTTTTAAATATCCCTGTAATGAAATATCCGCCATTTTTTCATAGATAGAAACTGCCTCTTCCAGCTGTTGTTCCTCATCATAAATCAAATATACTTCACTACGGTTACAGGTAGATAAGATCACTGCCTGCAAGATGCCTTTATTTAACAGCGATTCATAAAATTCCATCTTCTGGGTATCCATGAATGCTACATGTTTTCTTATTTCTTCACCAGCCTCTTCATGACTGATGCCAATCATTGCGAAATTCAATATGCTCACCTGCTTCCTTATTTATTATAGAGAAGTTTAGGATGAGAAACAAGGAATGTAAAAGGTATTTATTATAAAGATTTCTAATAGATCTATAAAAATATTATAATTGCTTCTCAAAAAGTGTTATGATAACATTGTCAAGGTTATGAAAAGGAGATCAAAATGGAAAAAGAATTATTACAGGAATTAAAAGATGAAATCGAACTGTTCCGTGAACAGACCAATAAATTCATCCAAAAGGAAATCAGTGTAAAGGATTTTAAGGGATTTTCCGGGGGTTTTGGAAGTTATGCACAACGTGGCGGTGAAAAATTCATGCTTCGTTTACGTATGAACCAGGGCGTCATGAGTAAGGACAAATTAGCCTTTTTATGTCGTGTATGTAAACAACATGATGTAAAAAAAGCACATATCACGACTTGTCAGACGATTCAGCTGCATGATTTAAGTGATGTGGATGTTCCATCCATTATGTCAGAAGCTTTAGATCACGATATCGTATGTCGAGGAGGCGGTGGAGATTTTCCACGTAATGTTATGTGCTCTCCCTTATCTGGTGTTGATCCGGATGAATATTTTGATGTATTGCCTTATGCGAAGGCTGTTGGGGAATATCTGTTGTCTATTATCAATAAATATTCTATGCCAAGAAAGCTGAAGGTGGCTTTTAGTAATACCATGCGAAATCAAACACATGCCAACTTCCGTGACTTAGGATTTATCGCGAATAGCGATCACACCTTTGATGTATATTGTGCAGGAGGACTTGGCAATAATCCTAAAATGGGTGTCAAGGTTGGTGATCATATCCAGCCAAAACACATTCTATACTATGTTTCAACCATGGTGCTTATGTTCATGGCGCATGGAAATTATGAAAACCGTGCAAAAGCTAGAACACGCTATCTGCAGGATACTTTAGGTATTGAAGCATTACAAAAGGAATTTAGTGAAAAGGTGGCCTTAGCTATTGAACGAGGAGAACATGATGTGGAAGTTGAAGAATATCATGTGCATAAAACCGGAGATGGTGTCATTGTAGAGGATCGTCGCATTTTCCCATTGAAGCATGATCTGTATGCAGTACATTATCATCCATTAGGTGGCACACTTGCGCCAGAAAAGTTAATGGAGCTATATGAACTGATCAAGGATATGGAAGATGTTGAAATCCGTATCACACCACAGGAAGGTATGTATATCATCAATCTGAATGGTGAAGAAGCGAAAAAAGTATTAGCCGCAACCACAGATGGCGCTACAAATAAATTTGAAACAAGCGTTGCCTGTATTGGTGCTACGATCTGTCAGGTAGGCTTACGTGATTCTCAGGGAGCCTTGATTGATGCGATCACCGCCCTTCGTCATGCTCATGTATGCACAGATTATCTGCCACGTTGTTACTTCAGTGGATGTCCAAGCTCCTGCGGTACTTCACAAATTGGCGCACTTGGATTTCAGGGTACTGTAAAATTAGTAGATAAAAAACCTCAGCCTGCCTTTAAATTAAGTATCATGGGGAATGCACATCTGGATGGAACCATCTTTGGAAAGGAAGCTGGTGTAATCTTACAATCTGATATTCCTGCTTTCTTACAGGATTTAGCAATTCAGACAAATGAAACAAAATTAACATTCCTTGATTGGGCCACTAAATATCCTGATCAATTAGATTTGATTTTAAAAAAATATTTATAAGTATTAAAAAAAATCGCGATTTGCGATTTTTTTTCTTTAGTATGGATAAACGCCTGCTGTTTTTGCCATATGCGCCAGCTATAAAGAATAATATGGATATTTGGGATGGATACCATCAAACTCAAATGTTTCATCATTCCAGTCAACCAACGCCTGATTATCAATATACGTTAAATGAAAATGCTGACACATCAGATAAAGTCCTTCGTTAAATTCATCCAATACAGCCTGTCCGCCATTTTTCTCCATAACTTCTTTTTGCATTGGGATAATGGAATTGACATAGATTTTCACATCAGGAAGTGTATCTTTGATTTTTAATATTTTTTCAGCATACACACTGATAAATGCTTTTACATCTTTATGAAAATGTAAAATATCATTCTTGCCAAATTCCATATAAATGATTTTCGGACACAGGACAAATACTTTTTCGATATCTTCATCAATCATATCGATACATTTTCCCCGTCTTGCTAATACATTATTTTTTCTCAATAAGCGAAAATCAAGGATAGATTCCGCAATAGAATCTCCCAGCAGGACACTATCTTCATAATATGGCAACATACGATAAATCGCCCTACCCTGTTTTTCATCCGCAATGATACGTTTATACGATTTTTCTTTCCTCAGTCGTTCATACTCTTTTGCATCCATGTAATACACCTCTTTCAAATCTCGAGCCTACCCTTGTACACCATGGTACATGTTGCTTTTCTTATATTATATGACCTAGATGTTATTTTTACAAGCACAAAAACAAAAAAAGGAAACAAATCATTTGTTTCCCTTAGGAAAGATAAATCTGTTTTACAAAATGAATCGATGTTTCCATCATTTCACATAGTAATTCATATACCTTTTTCATATGATGAGCCTTTAAATGTTCAATTAATAATTGATAATAAGCATAATATTCATTTTCCTTATTATCAAAGCTGTAGAAATAATTCAAATACATAAACCATACCAGCTGTTTGTTCAATACACGATAGATTTCAGACAGACAGGTGTTTCTTTGAAACAGCAGTTCTACCATGGGTGTAATGATCTTGCGTTTTTGATGCTCCATTACATCAATTAGTTTGGATAAATCATCTTCCGATATCTTTTTGATGAACGCTGGACCAAACCCTTTGATACACAGTTGCAATGCAGATAATGCATCTATGAACTGTTTCAAATTCTGTTTGACTTCAGGATTTTTTAGAAAATCATCCTTTTTGAATGCATCATAATTTACATAGCTGCCAATCCCATTGACCGTTTTTACGATACCATAATGATTCAATACCTCGATTGCTTTACGACTGGTTCTTAAACTAACGTTTTGTTTCTTCGCCAGCTGTTCAAGACTTGGCAGTTCTTTATGCTTCAGATAAACCCCGTTATGAATATCCATAAATATATCAATGATCACATTTTGATATAAGGCCTCTTTCTCATAATACCAATAAAATGGCATAGGATGAAAAGTTGTTTTTTCTTCATCTATGATACGCTGAATATAACTCTGGGTCTTTTTGGATATGGTATGAATCAGATATTTAATGGTTTTCTTTAAGACCTTGCTGTCTTTTTTCAAGATTGCTTTTAAAATGACAGAAAGCATGTTGCCAATAAATGCCATGTTTTTCTGAAATTCATTCTTACGCAAAGAGTAATCTGGAACTGCGACCAATATAAAATCCATCATCTGTGTAAATAAGGAGGATACATACACATTATTCAATAATGAAAAGGCATAGCTATAGATTTCCATTAACGCATTCATTAGCTCGGATGAAGTATGAAACTGTTTATCTTTTAAAGAATCTGCCATGTGATATAAATAGGCGATATCTTCATCACTTGCTCTATTAATGGCTTCCTGGGCAATGGTAGGCAGAATATATTCCATCGTATCAAATACCGCAGCAATCGATGGCAAACGCCCATATAGCATTTCCTCATACATGGCACGGTTTTCCCGCTTGTTTAAATCAAAGATGACCCGGGCATTGCGGCCTTTTTCCTGTTTGATCAAACCATCTTCTTCTAATAGGCGAAGGGCATGACGCATGGTATTTCGACCAACATGAAAAAGTTCACACAGCTCTAATATAGCGGGTAAATCTTTTACTATTTCATATTTTCCACAAACGATATCTGCTTTCATTTTCAAATATACCTGCTCTGTGATGGTTAGCTCAGCCAAGATTATCCCTTCTCTCGCCTTCTATTTTATCATGGGATACGACAATCGTCACGTTTTATCAATTGATTTTTTTGCTTTTCTGTTATACCATTTTGTGATAGAGGTATTTTATGAAAAAGAAAAACAAACAATATATAAAAACATTGGTTATTATTGCGTTTCTTATAACCGTATTATATTTACTCTTAAAAGATGATTATCAGATGATTTTGTCTGCTTTATCAAAGCTGCATATGATGGATGTCTTTCTGTTAGCACTCTTGGCAGCTTCCCCCTATATGATCAATGGTATTGTACTTACGAAGCTTTGTCGTCAAATCCATTCCTCCTATACTTATAAAGATGGTCTAATCAATGGATGGGTATCCTTGTTTTTGATGAACATATCAGCTTCTGCCCTTGCAAAAGGTGGACAACTGATATTAATGAAAGCTAAGAAAATATCTTATGATCATGGCTGTGGTATCTTAATGCTAGATCAAATGCTCTATCAAATCAGCTATGCTGTATTTTCCTTTATGATTCTGTTATGTTCTTCCTCTTATCTGGCTGTGCATTATCCCAAAGAACTGCCTTTCGCATGGGCTGGCATCTGTATTGGCATCATCCCGATTGCCGCAATGTTGTTTCTGTTTTTATATCCTAAACTGCCTGCCCTTGTGATACGTCTATTGCATTTTTGTATAACGAAGTTTCATTTAAAAATTGATGAAGCGATGCTCTGTGAAAAAATCAATACATTTTCAAATGCTGTATGGGCTTGTTATCCTAAATCAAGGAAAGAAAAGATCAATGCCCTCAAAATCATCTTATGGCAGATATTCCGTTTATTTTTACGTCATATCTTACCATTTTTTATCGCATATGCATTAACGCTGCCTGTGAATCTCCATAACTTCTTTATGTATTTCATGGCGAGTGTCTTTATCGATTTGATTTTATCCTCCCTGCCTGTTTATGGGAAACACGGAGTAGCGGAATCCAGTTTCATTCTAGTTTTTACACCATTTGTGAATAAGGTGAACGCTGCTAGTATGATGTTGTTATGGCGTATATTGACATTTTATGTAAATACTCTTATTGGCGCTGTTTTCACAATGTTATGTAAAGACATTGATGTAAAAGAAGTGAAAGAATCTTTCATAAATAGATAAAATATGATATACTTCAAACACGTGAGGAGAGAGAACGATGGGACCTTTTGAAGAATATTATATCTATGCACAAAAAATGATTGTACAAAAAGGAGATATTATATATGACGCGAAAGAGAATGGCAATGCCTTTTTCTTACATTCTGGTATTTGTGCACTTGGCAGTGTAGGAAAAAATGGAGAAATGAAAACACACCTTTATTTTATGGACCAAAGAATTATGGGATTTGCGCATTTTGCTAGACAAATCTATCCACACTTAGACAAGCTGCCCAGCAATCCTTTGATCATTATCGCCAAAACAGACTGCATCGTTTATAAGATCCATGCGGAAAAACTGCAGGAATTGATTGAAAACGATGTACATTTTAATCATTTGATGTTTGAAACATTATCACAGAATTATATGAATATATTCCAGCGCTATCTACAGATGGAAGAAGACAGTGTTCCCATTCGTGTAGCCATGTTTTTAATGGATTATGCACGTTTAGATCATGAGCAGCTGATGCTTCCCCGCTTCTTTACGTATTCAGAAATTGCGGAGTATTTAAATATCCATCAGGTTACCTTATCCCGTGTATTCTCTGCAATGCGTCATTTGGATTGTGTCAGTAAAGAAAATCATCATATCATGATTTTAAAACCTGATGTTTTAGAGGCAATCATTGATAAAAAAATCACATTGACATATTGATGTAAGCGTTTCGCAAATTTGCTTTATTCTTTGAGTTAATCGTGGTATAATGAATAAAACTCAAGGAGGTAACAAATCATGGATGTAATCTTTCACATTGATGAAATTGAAAAATGGGAGCTGACAATCAGCAATATTAAGAATATGCTTGTTTATGGAAAAGAAAATCATGATACTTATCACATCGAAATTGTCGCAAATTCTGATGCTGTAGAATGTCTGAGTCATCGTAATGATGAATATCAAGCCGTAATGGAAAAACTGAGTGAAGATGGTGTAACCATCTGTGCATGTCATAATGCATTAATGAAAAAGGGCATTTCTAATGGTGAGTTGTATTCATTTGTAGAAGTTGTTCCCGCTGGTGTCGTAGAGCTTGCGAAACGCCAACAGGAAGGTTATTCTTACATAAAGCCATAAAAATATATCCAGCAGAATTGATCTGCTGGATTTTTTTCATATAAAAAGGGAACGATGTTCCCTTTTAGTTTTCTAATTGTTTTCGCATAAATGCAAGAAACTGATCACAGATTTCAGGATCAAAGCGGGTTGCTTTGTTGTCGGTATAATATGCTTCGATATCTTCCATCGTCAACCCTTCGCTTTCATCATATCCAAGCTCCAGTTTATGCCAATCATAACTATCCACAATCGTGATAAAACGTGCCATATAAGGAATATCTTCCCCTTTTAAACCATATGGGTATCCCCTGCCGTTCCACCATTCATGATGGTATAGTTCTGCAGTAGCTATTTCTTCATAGCCAAACATAGAGCGGATGATGCGATTGCCAATCTGTGGATGACGATAAAATTCTTTGATTTCCTCATCACTGAAATCTTTTTGTTTTTCAATGACATAATCATCAATTCCCACCATACCGATATCATGCAGATAAGCAAAACGTGCAATTTCATCGATGAAATATTCATCCATCTCCAAGTACTTCGCAAAGCCTATGGCTAACTCTTGTACACGCAGGCTATGGCGTTCAATTCGAGGATGGGATGTAAACAGTTTTTCTAGCATCATAGAAACGATCATATTCTTTTGCTGCGGACTTTGTAAAACCTTTCTAGAATACATGATATCCTCACTCAAAGCCGCCACAATATCTAATGTTTCATAAGGAGAAGTTCTTGCGGCGACCCCATATGATACAGACAAAGGGATACCCTGTACTTCATGTTCTCCAACGATCACTTCAATTTTCTGAAGGAAGGAGCTTAATTTTTCTTTACTTGTCTTTGGACATAATAAACAGATTTCATCTCCACCCATACGTATCAGATTCCATTCCTTTAAAACATTCTTTTCTAGAATGTCACAGATGGTCATGATTGCCTTATCACCATATTCATGACCTAAGGTATCATTGATGATTTTTAAGCCATCTAAATCAATGGATGCGATACTGACAGGAAGATTAGAAAGATCATCTTCTAATTCCTTGATGCGTTTGATGTAAAACCGGCGATTATATAATCCTGTCATTGCGTCATGATAACTCATTTTTAAAATCTCATTTTGTTGATTTCTGATCTGGGTAATATCATGAATAATGGCACAATATAGTGTTTCCTTTTTTTCTTCCCCATATAAGGTACGACAATGAAATGGTTTACTGATTACATTTACATCACATATTTCTTTCTCACTGGTGTATAGCTGAAGCTCGATGACTTCTTTCTCTGAACCCTGCATCAATCGGTTTTTCATAAAATAGAATGTATCCTGGTGCTCAGGAAGGATATACTCCGTAATTTTATGACTGTTGATTAGGCTGGGCACAACACCAACTCTGCGACAGAATGTCTGGTTTGCTTCCACGATCCAATCATTTCCATTAAAAAGGACATAGCTGATTGGCGCTTCATGGAAGAGCAGCTGGTATTTATCCTTCAAACTGCTCAATTCCATATTGGTACGCATCAACTCTTCATTCTGATATGTAAGCTCCTGATGATAGATATTAACGGTTTCTACAATTTCTTCAATGCTTTCTTTTAAGAGCTGGGAATCTTTTACATCACTTTGTAAAACCTTGGCAATATTTGCTTCCAACTCCCTTTGGGAATATCTATTTTTCATGTCACAAGACTTCCTTCCAATTATTGATCACTTAGTATCGTCATTTTCCCCTGTATCATTTCTGCAGTACCATCACTGCGCTTCTTTTCCACAAACAACTGAATATATATCCATTCATAGACTTCATCGTTGCCTTTATAACGATACATGATCTCAATACAGTTTTTACCACCGCTGATACATTCATCCACTGCACTTCGTACATGAATGACATCATCTGGATGAATACGTTTCATAAAGTCATCTACAGAGAATTGTCGTTGATTACTATTGGTATCCTTGATATATGGGTACCATAATGTTTCATGTTTTAAATCATAACGCCACATACTGACATCACAGTTTTCACGCTGCCAGTATATTTTTCCTTCTCTTTCAAAAGAGGAGCTTCTCATCATTCTTAAATCACTAGCTTCAAGGAATGTGATAATAATACCTTCTACCGCATTGTATTCACTACGATATGGACGAATACGGACCAGCCAGTATTTTCCATCTACTTCATAAATTTCCTTATCCACATTTTCCAATGTTTTCTGAACATGACGAACATCATCCTGCCAGTTTGGATAGTTATCCATCAAAGACAGATGGGAAATCGGACGTCCAATATCCATATCCATGATATGGGTAATCTTGGATACGACTGGTGTTAGTTTTCTGATTTTTAAATCATTGTCCAGATACATTGCGCCAACCTCTACATTGATCAATAAATTATCCAGATCGGTATTCAAACGGGTCAATTCATCAATCTTGCTTTGGTATTCGCTATTCACGGTATATAATTCCTCGTTTACACTTTGTAATTCTTCATTGGTGCTTTGTAACTCTTCATTGGCTGCGACCAGTTCTTCATTGCTGGATTGCAGTTCTTCATTGGTTGTTTCTAATTCTTCAATAGTAGCCTGCAGGTTTTCTTTACTGATACGCAATTCTTCCTCCAGTTCCATAATACGCTTGCCGATTTCCTGATTGCTGTCGATATATGTGAATTTTTCTTCTTTTTTTGCTTCTTTGATTTCAAAAGTTAAAAGATAGAAAGCTGTTTTTGCGACTGTTAAGGTATAGCCATTGATCAAAATATTCTTTCCTTCAAATTCTGGGATATCGCTAGCACACATGGTTGCGACATTATCTTCTCCGGCATGTAATCTTCTCACAACACCATTCACAAACAAGCCAAGACCACCTGGCAAATTCGCATATAGATTCTGTGAGAATACACCTGGTTTAAAGCGTAGGATACGATGGATATCACTACCCATATAAATGATGTTATCCACATCATTGATGATAATGCTTGGTGGTGACATTGCAGAAAAAGCAGATTCTACAATCTTTTCTACCTTAATGCCATGATTATCAATATTACGATAGTCACTGGTTCTAAGAATACTGGAGAAATGCTCAGTTAAACCATTTGCATTGATAATCATATTACTGGTTGGTCGAATATCTTCTTTCTGACGATAGATCTTCCATTTACGGGAAATCACTTCAAAGGATTCATTCATTTCTCCAATGGATTCACTGCTTCCCATAAACAGATAGCCGCTGTTGTTTAATGCGTAATAGAAACGATATAACAGTTCCTGCTGTACATGGGTTTTCAAATAGATAAACAGATTACGACATATAATCATATTTAATTTAGAGAACGGTGGATCATTTAATACATTATGTGCAGAGAAGATGATCATCTTACGTATATCTGCATTAATACGATAACCGCTATCCTGTTTTGTAAAGTATTTTTTCAACAGGTAAGGATCGATATCCATGGCAACACTTGCGGAGTAGATTCCTTGTGAAGCAACTGCCAGTGCATTACGGTCGATATCCGTCGCAAAGATCTTGATTTCATAATCCAAATGATTACTTTCCAGATATTCATTTAACAACATCGCAATAGAATATACTTCTTCACCTGTAGAACATGCCACAGACCAGATACGAATCGTCTGGTTGACTGCTTTCATTTTTGGAATGACATTCTTTGCGATAAAATCAAAGGCTTCCGCATCCCTGAAGAATCCTGTAACACCAATTAATAATTCTTTAAACAGGGTTTCTTTTTCCTGATCACTGCCACTTAAATAATTCAGATATTCTTCCAAATTATGGAACTGATTGATACTGACACGACGTTCCATTCTTCGTACCAGGGTATTTTCCTTATAATTGGAGAAATCCATATGACAGTATTCTTTTAAAACATCTAAGATCTTAGATAATGTGTCTTTATGTAAAGGCTGTTCATTGGCTTCATCTGGATGCATATATGGATGTTGGATAAATCCCGTCATTGCCTTTGACATCTTTCCAGGAGGCAATACATAATCGCATAATCCGGTTGCGATACTGCTTAATGGCATACTGTTGAATGCGGCAGTTTTAGGTTCTTGTACCATGATCATACCACCATACTCTTTGATATCACGAATACCTAAAGAGCCATCACTTCCAGCACCACTTAAAACGATGGCAATGGCATATTTGCCACAATCTCTTGCAAGGGATCGAAAGAAATTATCGATGGCAAGATTAATCCCATTGATATTGTTTTGTTCATCTAATTTCAAATGTCCATGATGAATCGTCAATTCCTTTTTTGGCGGAATCAGATAGACGTGATTTGGTTTTACCTCTTCATCATCACTCGCCACATGGACTTCCATCTTGGTATAGCGGGCAAGCAGCTCGCTCATTAAACTCTTATAATCTGGTGACAAGTGCTGGATTACCACAAAGGCACATCCTGAATCATCTGGCATGCTTTTAAAGAAATCCTGTAATGCTTCTAATCCACCGGCACTTGCTCCCACACCGACTACATAAAACGCTTCATTCTCAGACTTATTTTCCTTTTTTACAATTTCCATAGCTCCACCTTCTTTATTAAACTGTTTCTTCGCATATATGATATGTGCTGCGTCCACTGCGTTTTGCTTCATATAATAACTCATCGGCTTTTCGCATCGCATTTTCCAATGAGGCGTTTTCTTTCACAAATACAACGCCCATACTCATTGTCACATCTACGTTTTTTGCATCTTCATATTTTTTCTCATGCATTTCTTTTAATGCCTGCTCACATAGAAGTGCAATCTCTTCCTTATTGGTATTCTGGATAAACAATAAGAATTCATCTCCGCCAAGGCGTGCAACGATTCCTTCATGGAATACATGTTTTAATATCGATGCAGTTTCAATCAATACATGATCTCCCGCAAAATGACCAAATTCATCATTTACCTGTTTGAATTTATCTAGATCTGCCATAATGATGGCACCACCCTGTTTGGATAATGCATGATTGATTTCTTTAAATCCTCCAGCACGATTATAGATGCCTGTCAAAGAATCTGTCGTGCTCTCTTTATACAGCTGTTCCTTTTCATTGATCTGCTGCTGGATATCTAAAATCTTGCCAATCGCATAAACTGGTCGATGTCCATAGTTTCCTATATCATAAATAATTTTAATTACCAGCTGATACCAGCGTTCACTGCCATCCAGCATACGTATCAAAACTTCTTCATGACGATCTAACGCATTTTCCAGATATTCTTCTAATACCGTCAATACCATATGTTCATTGGTTTCCTGTTTTGCGGATTCATCTTTAAAATGCTCAATCATTTCTTCATTTGCAATCTTTCCGATGCCTTCTTTACTGATTTTCATTGTATCCTTTTCAAAATCATATTCAAAGGTCATTTCTCCAGTGATTATCGATAACATCTGATATCGCTGATATTCCAGTTCAATGGCACGCTGTACTTCAAAACGATGCCGGTAATACATAAAGATTGCGCCAACAATTCCCGCAATCAACAATAATGCGACAAAACTAACACCAGCGATATGCTCATTCAAAAAATCCTTTAAATGAAAGCTTTCTTCCACGTAGGCATTCTTATAGATATAGCGGTTCAATTTTTCACTGTCTATCGTACGTATCCCTTTATTTAAAATACTGATCAGACGGGAATCTGTATTTTTAGATACCCCAAATGCATATTGATTCAATAAATATTCCGGTACAGAAAAAGTACTGAGGTTGTCCAAATGCAACTTGTTGGTATAATACGTCAGCTGATATGGATTGATATATGCATAATCAACTTCCCGATCATTTAATGCTTCTAATAAATCTTCGATATTGTTGTAGCGTTTATCTTCGTTTGCTTCCGCAATTGCGGGTGTATTTAAATAGGTGGTCCCTTTGATTTTGTCCTTTAATTCATTAGGATCCAGATTTTTATTCATAACCAGCATGATATCACTTACCAGCCATGGAGAAGTAAATGTGACATCCAATGTTTCTGCCTGTGATGCATCAAATGGTAATCCCATCAAAACAGAGGCTTCTCTATTTTTTATTTTATTTTTATATTCTTCATATGTTTTTACCATCTCATATTCAAATTTCATTTCCGTATTTTCAGAAATAAAATCCAGGATATCCTTGCCGATTCCTACCGCTTCACCATTTTTAGAATCTTCAATTGGCGCATTGTTTTCAAGTACCAATACCTTGATGGTACCATTTTCTTTGATGAATTCTTTTTCTTTGCTGTTTAGATGAATCTCCCCACACATATTTTCAAAATAACGATTATACAGTGTGGTTGTCAATAATGGATTCATTTTAGAAAGATCTAGAATTGCCTGATTCAATTCCGTTACGATTTCTGTATTTCCTTTGGTCGTCGCAAAATAGAATGCATCCGGTGAAAAGCGTGAAATACTTCGATAGTCCTCCGTATTTTCTAAATCTGTAAGCAGATAGGCATCCGCTTCTTCATTTTCGATTTTTTTGATTAAATCCTCTGTATCTAATGCCTCAATCTTGGTATAGGTAAATCCATTCATCGCCGCAAACTGATCTAGCTTTTCAATTCGTGTTTTCGCATTTTTATTAACGGCAATCTTTAAATCCTTTTTGGTTGCTAATGATTCCAAATTGACAAGATCACTATCATCTTTGACCGCAATAATATTATATGCATAGCCATATGGTTCACTTGGATAATCATACATTTTGGCGAGTGCATCATTGTAACGCATACAGCCCAGCAAATCAATTTCCCCATCTTCCAGCTGTTTTGTTAATGTGGTCAACTGTTCATTTAAATCTCCCTTTGCTTCTACAAACTCATATTCCCAATCATTGTATTGGGCAATCTGCATCAGATAATCATAAGTATATCCATAACGATTGCCATTTTCATCCTTCATCGTCAATCCTGACTGTATCGGATATCCTACTTTAATGACCCTTCGACTTGATGCATGCATTGGCAGCATAGAAATTGTCGGCAGCAACAAAATCAGCAGAATCAATATTGTATTGCGTATGTGCTTTTTAATTTTCATTGTATTGCATCCTCCTGATTATAATAAAAAGGCTGCCAAAACAGCAACAAAAAAAAGAACATTTTTTTTGCAACTGGCTATCCCCGTGGGACCCTGTAGTTTTGCGTCTCTATCTTGCGGTAGATTTGCCTATTTATATTTTCAAATTAATTATAACCTTTTTAGGAAAAAAAGGGAATATTTTTCCTACATTCGTAGAAAATATATTCCTTTTTATCCTTTATTTATCATTTTTTATCATCAATTCTATAATTTCTTCATCGGTTCCCTTCATTCCCTTGCGGGCAAGCTCTCCTACACTTTCTATTGTGGCCTTGATTCCCTTTTGAACAATGCCTTCTCCACAATAAAACTGCTTACCGCATTGATACATATAACAGCCCATAATCCCCGCATCAACGGCACTGGCAATCTTAGCGGCACAGCTTGGTTTTGCCCCATCACAGATCATACCGCTTGTGATTGCTAATGCATTGACAATCGTATGCGTAATGTTTTCATAGTTGCCACCCAAAAGATATGCAATCCCAGCACCTGCGCCAGCACCTGCACTCACTGCCCCACAATATGCAGACAATCTGCCAATGAACTGTTTTTGATAGATCGTGGAAAGATTACTAATCAATAATGCCCGATATAATTCTTCTTTGCTTTTTTGCAGCTCTTTCGCATATACAATAACCGGTAAAGAAGCACTCATGCCCTGATTGCCGCTTCCACTATTAATGATGACTGGCAATTCACAACCACTCATTCTTGCATCAGAACCGGCTGCAGCCATTGCTCTTGCCTTTACCTGTACACTGTCCCCATATACTTTCAACAGCATATTGGCAATACCTGCCCCATAGCATTTTTCAATGCCTTCCTTTGCAATCGCTGTATTGTAATCAATCTGGCGCTGCAAAATATCTTTGACATCATCTAAATCAGCGGTTAATGCGAAATCATAGATATCCTCCATGGATAAGGAAGCGTATGCTTCATCTTTTTGTTCCTTGCCACAGATACTTTTTTCAAACAGGATTTCCTGATTTTTTTCAATCAATACCACATTGCTGTGCTCCTGTGCTACTTTTACTTTACAATAAGACTTTTCATTAGATACAATCACTTCTAGCTCTAATGCATTTTCACATTTTAAAGGATGTACACGGATGCATTTTTCCTTCATGAAGGTATCGATTGCTGCACGCTGTTCTTCGCTTACCTCGCTGATAACTTCAAGATTTTTACTCGCATCTCCTGCGATAATCCCCACCACTGCCGCTACTGGAATACCTTTTCTACCACCGGTATTTGGTACGATTACACTTTTTACATTCTTGATGATGTTGCCACTGGCATAAATATCCACGGCATCAATTTCCTGATTGAATTTTTCTTTCGCAAGTGCTGCCGCAAATGCGATGGCGATTGGCTCCGTACAGCCCATTGCAGGAACCAGTTCCTTCTTTAAAATACTTACATAATCCTGATATCGCTGATCTTTTTTATCCATAATTCTACTCCTCTTCTACCTTAGTATATTTTAACATGGCAGAAAAAAAAGATATAGCCTTCTATATCTTTTTTGTGGATTTTTTCATTCGTTTTAATTCATAGATTTCATCTGCACAGGCAGCGACTTCTTTAGAGTGCGTTACCATAATGATACAATGACCCTCTTTTGCCAAGGACTTAAATATTTCAAGAATCTCAGCCTGTGTTTCCATATCCAGATTGCCTGTTGGCTCATCTGCCAAAATCACTTTCGGCTCATAAGACAAGCATCGTGCGATGGCAACTCTTTGTTGTTGACCTCCGGATAGTTTCAATATTCTGCGATTCATTTCTTCTTCATCCAATCCAACTTTTTCCAGCAACTCTCTTGCAATCATTTTGCGGTTTTCTTTCTTACCGGCAATTTCCATGGATAATACTACATTTTCTAAAGCGGTTAAATGCATTAACAAGTTATAATTCTGAAAGATTACACCAACATATTGACTTCGATAATGATATGGATCCATATCTGTAATATCTTTTGCATCATATAAGATTTTGCCTGATGATGGTTTGGTCAGTAAACTCATCATGGAAAGCAGCGTTGTTTTCCCTGCACCGCTTTTGCCTACGATGGCATAAATTTTTCCCTGTTCAAAGGACAAGGATACATGTTCAATAACATTTGTTTTTCCTGTATACGTATAACTAACATCTTGTAATTGTAAGATTTCCATATGATACACCTACTCTCTATCTGACAAAATCTTTAAAGGTTCATAACGTAAGATGCTCATAATCGCAACACCGCCAGACACCATTGTCAACAATACCGCAATGCCACATACTTCCAATACCACGATGATATCTGTAGCACTGCTTACTTCACGAATATATTGTTTTCCCTGTGCCATCATATCCTTTGACATTTCTTTATGATCACCTGTATCTTCTGGCATATCTTTCCCAAAATTTCCAGGACGATCATTTTGTGTTATGGTAGTGTTTTCTAACAACATATTGGTAACTGGTACACTGATACACGCACCTATGCCACTTCCTATCAGCATGGATACCATTGTCACAACAAATATCTCCAATACAAACTGACAAGCAATTTTGCGCTTATTCATACCTATAGCCGCAAGTACACCAATTTCATATTTGCGCTCACGGATATGATATATATGAAGAACCACTAGAATCAAGCCCGCAATCACAAGTACAACAACTAAGAAAATTGTCGCATATCCACTCAGGCTTTCCAAAGGTTGAAGACTTTGTTCATATTGATTCAGGTTTTGTGATTGTATCGTATAATCATCTGATAATCCAAGATTTCTTGCCTGTGCTTCAAAAGCTTCATATGCATCTACATTTTCAAACAGATAAGTCCCTGATACACTTGCCTTTAAAGCTTTATCACTATCCGTTTTATTTGATGCTTCCACAATCGTATCTATAGTTGTTGTACTTGTATATATCTGATTTGCAGGATCACTTCTCATGAATCCTATATCACTACTTGTTTCATTTAAGCTGTAAATTCCGCTAATTTTTAATTCTGTTACATCTTTGGTATTATCTGGATTTACCAGTTTTATGGTATCTCCAACAGCCAAAGTGTTATATTCTGCTAATTCTTCAGAAATGATACATGTGTCTTGATCACTTTCCAGAAACATCGTGCCCTTAGTTATACTGGCATTGCCTTCCACAAAAGTCGTCATTGCCTCCTGGGTGCTATAGCCAATAAGTGAAAAATCTGCACTGCTCATTTCTTTACCACCAAAATTCTTTCCCATATCTGGCATATGCTCATCACTTGATGATAGCGGCTCTATGCCTTCTGCATTCATTGACAAAGTTTCTGTATAGTAAAAATCTTTTACGCTTTCAGCTTTCGCATATGTTTGTAACTCTTCTAAAGAAAGTGAATGGATATTTGACAACATTTCTTTAGGATCCACATCCTCTGGATTCTCTTTGTTTCCCTGTTTCATAACAGACATACGATCAATGCCAATCGTTGCGTTAATGGTAAGCTCATCTAAGCCAGCAGCTCTTTGTTTTGCTGCTGCTTGATGAATGGATAATGAAAGGCAACAAGATAATCCAATGACGAGTGCAATGATGCCAAGCAATATATTCTTTCCCATATTTCGGCAGATGTTTCGCCATGCATTCTTTATGATATACATAATATTCCTCCTTATGCTCACCCATTATATAGAAGGAATGTGATGAAAACATGAAGAATATATGAAAAAAATAGAGATTTCAATGAAACCTCTATTCAATCGGTACCTGATAGAATCTGCCTTCGACATATTCTGTCTTTGTGACATTGATAAAACTTGATGTATCAATTTCTCTGATTCGGGTCACCAGACCTTTTACGGAATTAGAATCCACAACTGTATACAGCATCGTTCTTGGCTGTCCATAATATGTACCAATACCATCTAAACGCGTGACCCCATGATGGGTAGAATTCTGTATTTCTTCCACAACGATTTCTGGGTTGCTGGTAATAATGAAAATCGTCATTTGTTTATAACGTTTATGAACGGTATTGATGACCTGTGTACTACAGAACTGAAAGATGATGGAATATAAAGCTTTATTCCAGCCAAATA
This sequence comes from Absiella sp. AM09-50, assembly GCF_003433845.1. NCBI lineage: Bacteria > Bacillati > Bacillota > Erysipelotrichia > Erysipelotrichales > Erysipelotrichaceae > Amedibacterium > Absiella sp. AM09-50. Next base: position 75,497 of record NZ_QVFI01000009.1, on the reverse strand, counting down.
AATATCCTGCTGCCACAAGCATTACCGCATTCATCCCCAAGATGAAATTCCATGCCGGCTGACCAGTCTTTTTACTGATCCACATAGCGATAAAATCCGTACCTCCACTACTGGCATTGCCACGAAGTGCAATACCCAAAGCGATACCCTGCAAGATACCACCAAAGATTGTGATCAACAGGATATCCTCTGTGATATTGATACTTGGCATGATATCCGCAAATAGACCGGTTAAAAATATCATCAGACAGGAAAAAATCGTAAATTTCTTTCCTACCATTTTATAGCCGATAAATGCTGGAATGGCATTTAATAAATAATACACTGGTGAATATGGAATAGCGATATCAAGATATTGATCAAAGTATCGCTGAATAAAAACCGTTAAACCTGTAAAACCACCCGGAAACAAGCCCCCAGCATTAATAAATGTATTAATGTTTACTGCACATAGAAATGACGCAATCACCACTAAAACAAACGTGGAGATATCCTTTCTATTAAACGTATCCTTCATGTCTTAACTTCTCCTTTTTCTTGTAAGCATATTTATTATACACTCATTTATATTTAATTCTACCTATCTGTACATGTTTTCACTGTCATATTTTGTTTTTGTATATCATACACTGAAACGAAAGGATGCGATCAAATGAAAGAGTATTTATTTATTAAAAATCAGAACATTGATGCCATGCATACCCACTTTGCTTCTCTTGTGCATATGCAGGATATGTGGCTGTGTGGTTTTGAGGAAATCAGTTATGCACGTAAGAACTATGCCATCGTGGTAGATGGTGAGGTATATAACGAAAAACAAATTAAAGAAGAGTTACATGAAGCACAGTTTCCCCCTATTGCATCATTAGAAGAATTATTTTTATATGCCTATTTACACTGGAAAGAAGATTTGATGAAGCATATCGAAGGAGCCTATGCCTTCGTGCTGTATCATGATCATCAAATACTAGCTGCTAAAGATCCTTTGGGACTTTCTGTTCTATATTATTATGAGGATGATTACCAGCTTGTCATCAGTAATCGTATTTCCCTCATGCTGGATAATGCTGATATTACACCAAAGCTGAGTAAAGAAGGCGTTATGGACCTGTTTGCCTTTGGTCCGGGTATTCCTGAAAGCAAAACGATTCTTGATGGCATTCATCAATTAGCCATGGGACAATATTTTACGTATAAAGATAAAGTAGCATTAAAAACATATTATCGTTTACGTGCGAAAAAACATGAAGATGATATCGATACGACCGCAAAACATGTCTATGAACTTGTGGAAGCCTCTATCAAACGTCAGATGGACCAAGTGCATGCTTCTTTTTTAAGCGGTGGTTTAGACAGCAGTATCATCACAGCGGTATGTGCAAAGGAAACATCAGACTGGCGTACCTATTCCCTTGCCTATGAAGGCAATAAAGAAAACTTTAAAGGCAACATGTATCAGGTATCTTTAGATGATGATTATATCAAACAGATGTGTGAACGCTATCCTTTACAACATCAGGAATTGATGATTACACAGAAGCAATTGCGTGATGAATTAAAAAATGCCATGCTGGCACGTGAATTTCCTGGCATGGCAGATATCGACAGTTCCTTATTATGGTTATGTGAACAGGTGTCACAAAAAGAACGTGTGATTTTCAGTGGAGAATGCAGTGATGAAATCTTTGGCGGCTATCCTTGGTTTTATCGTAAAGAATTAAAAAATTTAGAAACATTTCCATGGCTAAGAAATGTAAATGATCGTATTTCCTTGTTGCATGAGGATATCAAGCACTTTGATTATCAGGGCTATATTAAGAAAAACTATGCGGACAGCATTGCGGATATGGATTATCTATCTGATGATAGTAAAGAAGACCGCCAAGCAAGGATTCACAGTGTTTTATGTCTGCACTGGTTCATGCAGACTTTGGTAGTACGTCAAATCACAATGGCAAACTGGGCAAACATCACGATACGAGCACCATTTGCGGATGTAAGAACATTGGAATATGTATATAATATCCCATGGGATATGAAGTTTTATAAACAAAATGAAAAAGGCATCCTACGTAAGGCATTTGAGAAACTGCTGCCAAAAGATGTCTGTTGGAGAAAGAAAAATCCTTTCCCTAAAACCCATAATCCCCTATACGCCGATCTGGTCGCTGATTTATTAAAGGAACGATATGATGATCCATCCTCTCCCCTGCATCGTTTATTTGATGACGCCACATTAAAAGAACTAATTGAAAGTAAAGGTGCATCTTATACCCTTCCATGGTATGGCCAGCTGATGAGTGGACCACAGCTATTAGCTTATCTTTATCAGATTGATCAATGGATCTTAACGTATCATGTACAATTGGATTTTTAAAAAGAAAACAGATCATTGATCTGTTTTTTCTAGTTTTACCTCTTCGATTTCATGGAATCGCTGTATCATTTTATCCGTTGTGATCTGCATTAGTTTCATATCCTGATAACATTTATCAAAATCATGATAGATCGTCTGATAACGTTTCTCGAAACGTTCAAATTCCACCTGCAGCTTTTTTAACTCCTGCTGGATACTGATCATATTTTCATTACGTTCAATGCCCAGATAAATTGCTTTTATAGCGGTAATATAAGCCATCAGCGTCGTTGGTGACACTAAATATACCTTTTGTTCATAAGAATATTGAATGATTTCTTCACAATTACCATAAATATAGGAGAAAACGGCTTCCGCAGGCAGAAACATATAGGCAAATTCCGCCGTTTCTTCAGGCAGGATATATTTATCATGAATCGTTTTGATATGCTTTTTTACATCACTCACAAATACCCGATGTAGTCTTGCCTTTTCTTCCTTGCGTGTTTCTTCCATACAACGATTATAATTTTCCAAAGGAAACTTAGAGTCGATACATATCATATGTAAAGGTGCTTTCGCAAAGACCACTGCGTCCGCAATACTGCCATTGCTTAATTTATATTGTTTCGCAAAACGCTTTTGATCTAAACCAAATGCATTTTCTAATAGTGTATACAACTCAATTTCCCCAAAGATTCCCCTCGTCTTTTTATCCGTCAATACATTTTGGATACTGGCTATTGACATACTGACTTCTTTTAGATTCTTCTGACTTTCATCCAGCTTTCCCATCTGTTCCATCACTTTGCCAAATGCCTGATTGGTAGAGGTATAGCCTTGTTGAAGATGATTATTTACATTCTTTTCAATAGAGAACAAACGTTGGGTGGTCGTTTCCCTTAAATCCATCATATCCGCTTTTAAAGAGGATGTCATTTCTTTTTGGAAATACTGCAGCTGTTCATTCATCTGTTTTTGAAGATTCCATAAACCAGCCTGTTGCTGTTTTTCACTTTCCGCTAATAATAAGCGCATTTCTTTTTTGTTATTGGTGGATGGACGCATCATAAAAAACATGACAATGATGACAACCACCAGCAATAAGACACATATCAATAAAAAATATTCCATAAAAAACCTCCAGTTCGCCTATACAAATAAAAGTAAATTAATAGTAGCATAAAATCAAGAATCCTGCTTATAAAAATTATGTGAAATAACATAATTCCATCATTTCATAAGACTGTTTAAAAACATCTTACAGATAGTCTGTTGGCGCTTAATGCCTCGGATATCTTTATGTAAGGTAATCGTTTTTCCATCTTCAAATAGGATACATACACTGTCTTTCTTTGTTTTTACGGAAATGATCGCACGATAATTCAACCAGATACATTCATCCTTTCGTATATCAGATAATGGAAATAAGATATCCTTTGTTTTCTCAGATAAAAGAATCGGTATTTTTTGATGAATACCACAAACCTTTTGACATGCCGCTTTTCTTCCTTCATAGCTGCTGCCATATCGTAAGCACCAGCGATCAATTAATTTGACACTATGTGTGTCTTTGAAACAGTGTACACCCTTTTCACTTAAACAATATACATCCGGATATTTTTCATACAATAAATAGATCATTCACATCACCAAGTATGGTTATACCATAAATAGATGAAAAAATCATAAAAGTGTAAAATAATTATAGAAAATACGAAAAAAAGATGTTTTTTTTACATCTTTTCCTGTTTAAATTGATTTCCAGTCATTTTTACGCTGCTCACACAGTCCTGCTTTTTCTTTCATATCATCATACATTTGAAGCAGTTCCTGTTTTAAATCCTCACATGTTTTTTTGATTGCCCGTACATGAAGTTCTAAGATATCTTCAATATGTACATGGTGTGCTTTCAACAGTTTTACCAGTTCTGGCACTTGGGAAAAAGCAGATGTTTCTAATTGGTATGATGAAACCGGATACCCCATCTTCATATAGATGATGATATCTAATACCAGTTTATTGCCTACACCTTTTTCAGTTCTTGCGATGGTAAAGCGAACATGATCCATATCCTCATAAGCAATCATGACTCTTCGATCACGTGATGTTAATTTGTTTTTCACATAACGGAAATAGATTTCCTCTGAATCAAAGATCATCGCATATTGATCCTCAAAGCAACAATGAAAACCTCCAAGATAACTGCTGAAATGTGGAATCCGCTGATTGTTTAGATACACATCACATGGCAAAATCTTATGTTTTGCGATTTCGTTAATATCTAATATAAAGTTCATAGCTCCTCCTTGTCGTAAATCCACTTATAGCTTACCATACTATTGAAAAAGAAAAAAGAGGCATTTTGCCTCTTTCATAAAGCTTTACTAGCAGCAGCCTCCATCACAGCCACCGCCACAGCTTGAACATCCACTCTGCTGTGCAGCATACTGCTGTTCGTATACCAATGTATCGATAACGAAACATTCGATTTCAACTTTTACATCCTTAGGAAGACGTGCAACCTGTACACAGCTTCTTGCTGGATATGGTTCTTCTAAATAAGAGCCATAAACTTCATTTAATTTATCGAAGTCATTTAAGTCTGCGATATAAATGGTTGTTTTCATAATGTGTTTGTAGCCAAGTCCCATATCAGCTAATACAGCACCGATATTTTTCATAACCTGGTGTGTCTGTTCTTCGATTGTTGTACCTACTACTTCACCAGTTTCTGGATCTAAAGGAATCTGTCCTGACAGATATACGAAATCACCTAACTTTGTAGCTGGTGAATAAGGTCCTAATGCTTTCGGCGCATTTTCTGGTTTTACTGCTTTAATAAAGATATTCATGTTCATTTCCTCCATTCATCTATTAATCCAGCAATTCTTCATCATCGTTATAGGATAGAATCGTAAGTTCAATTCTGGATGCCATTCCATCTTTTGTATCCAGTACTTTAATTTCAAAGTTTTCAAATTCTATTTCACGGCCCTTGCGAACCTTACGATGGTTATTCAGTTCATAAATCCATGCGGCAAATGTTCTGGCTTTTGTATCAGGAACATCCTGATCCTCCACATAAGTATCAAAGAAATCAATCAAGGAAACTTTTCCATCAATCTCAAAGGTATGTAGACCAATCTCTAATACATGATTTGGCAAAGGATCATATTCATCATAGATCTCTCCTACCAGTTCTTCCAAAACATCCTCCAGGGTAACGATACCGACGTAAACATGGGATGTCTGTGATTCTTCAACGATAGCGATATGCTCTCTTGATTTTTGTATATCTTCTAATACTGCAGGCAGCTTCTTACGCTGAGTCACAAATACTGGTGGCTGCATCAAATCCTTGATTACCACTTCTTTGCCCTCCAATAATGCATCTAATACATCACGTACACGCAGTATTCCCACAACCTGTGTTGTTTCATAGGAAATGACTGGTAAACGTGAGAGTTTATGATCATGTAATGTTGTTTTTAACTGATCATACGTTGCATTGTCATATAAGAATACAACCTGATCTCTTGGCACCATGATATCACGAACGTTTTTATCATCAAATTCGATGACACTTTCAATCAGTTCACGTTCTTCCTGTTCCAAGACACCTTCCTGTTCAATCGTACTGACGATTTCCAGCAGTTCATCTTCTGTCGCAGTGACATTTTCGATTTGAAGCTTTTCTTCCCAATGCTGTTCAATCTTTTCAACCACAAAAGAAATCGGGCGTAACACCGTTACCAGAATGCTCAATGGCTTAGCCATCAATAAGGCGATATTTTCAGCTTTCGCTTTCGCAACGATTTTTGGTGTAATTTCACCAAACGCCAAAATCAATACCGTCATCACACCAGTTGCTACCGCAACACCGGCAGCTCCTTTGATCAGTTCTGTCGCAAGACTTGTCAAAATTGATGTCGCAAGAATATTTACCACGTTGTTTCCAATCAAAATCGTTGTGATTACAGCGGTAAAATTCTTTGCATTAGCATATGCAGTTTTCGCTTTTTTATTTCCGCTTTTCGCCATCTGTTTCAAACGAATGACATTCAAAGAGGAATACGCTGTTTCTGCTGAAGAAAAACATGCCGACAAGGCAATTAGTATTACAAGTAAAATCAATAGGCCTATATGCGATCCGTCCAAAAAAAACCACTCCCCATACATATTGTTTTGCGAATCATAAACAGGAAATCAAATTTCCCGCCTCAGTAGTATTATATACGAAAATCAAAAAAATTCAATGGATACGCACATTTTTAAAATACATCTTATAAAAAAAGGAAGGACCTTTTTTCCTTCCTTTCCTGAATCATTCTAATGGTACACCCATTAATCGTTTTATAATATGTTCGATCATGGTCGCATTGCGATATGTCAACAGGTATTGTTTGGTGAATGATTGTCCATGGTAATGGATTTCCAAACAAAATGATGGCACCTCATCATCCAGAATCAACGACATGATCATTTTTAATTCATTATAATAATATGCTTCTTCATCTATAATCATACGATCACTTTTAAAGCGAATATGAAAATTATCATCACGCTCACGCATCGTTCTCAATTCTTCTAACACATCTTCTCGAAACTGTATTCGAATATGGGATGGATAATCTTTGAAACGCTCTTTCATAACTCTTGCAAGTCGTAAGCGCTGTTTCAGGGCAACCTCCTGTTGTTTCTTAATCTTGCGATTCACAATTGCCGCAATCTGTGTCATGTTTTGTGGCTTGCGTAAACAATACGCACGATGAACTTCCATCAAATCAATTGCATCACTTAAAGCGTTATGATCTACTGCTCCATGTATATCATAAGCACTCTTTAAATCATCTAAGGAGAGTGTGGAGGATATCAGCTGTTCTTGAAACTTCACAGATGGTGATATTTCCTTTTGAAGATCTTTCATATCCTTAAAAAATTCCATATCCAGATCATAATAGCGACAATTCTGTATCAATGTCCTTCGATCATCTGGTCCAAAGCTGTAAAATCTCACATTATCCATATCCTTTTCATAGCGATGAATCCATCGCATAAAGATTTCCATCACTATTGGTAGTGCTTTGGCATGTTCAATTTGATGAGTATTCAAATGTGTCATACGATAAACCACAGAAGTTAACCGTACAAAATTCATTGGTCTTACAAGAGAATAAAACTGATCCAGTTCTTTCCCATTATCATCCAGCATCACAGCCCCAATCGATATGATTGCCTGTTGAAATTTCCCTTTAATTTTTACCGCATCAAATTCGGCATCTAAATAAATATGTAACATAATCGTACCTCTTAACATGCTACATTATAAAGGCAAATGCATAAAATGACAAGGCTGTTTATATTTACAGATATTGCATCACGAGTTATTCATGATCACAATATCAAAAATTGATATCATCTTTTAATTGCGAAAAAACAGGTGTATCTCCACTATTTAAATAGATATATTCTTTATCTGTTGCATAACCTTGATGCCCATGCATGTTCATAAGCATACATGACTTTTTCATCTTGTAAGATTTCACACAAATGCTAAAATCATAATATTACGCCTTACATAAACGCACCAGCACCAGTTGTGGATGGTTATGTATACGTAAAGGTGCCTTGCTGTTGCCCAGTCCTCTGGATACAAACATGGTAGTATCACCCTTTACATAGCGTCCATTTGTATATTTTGGAAATATTCCCTGATTGGGAGCATACAGCCCACCTATCTTAGGCAAGCGAATTTGTCCACCATGTGCATGTCCGCAAAAACAGATATCAAAGCCACAGGCTGCATAAAAATCAAAATATTCCGGACGATGTGATAACAATATATGAAATTGGTTGTCACTCATCTGTTTTAGAGTCTGAAGATTATGTTGAAAGCGCTGTGGTTCATGAATATAAAATTTTGGATCCTTTACACCAATCAAGGTAATGGCTTCTTCGTTTCTACTTAATTCCACCATGCTGTTGCCTAATACCTCAACTCCATATGCCAATAATCGTTCCTTTAGATATGGATAGATTTCACTTGTGGCTTCATGATTGCCTGGTACATAATATACAGGAGCAATCTTGACTGCTTCCTTTACAAAACGTAAGGCTGGCTGAATATTATTTTTACGACAGCGTCGTTTATCTATTAGATCACCACTAATCAAAATGATATCCGGACTTGCTAGCTGAATTTCCTTCATTAGTTTTTTCTGATGAAAGCCAAAGCGTGCATTATGCAGATCAGATACCTGCAAGATACGAAAGCCATGAAAACTGCCTGGCAGTTTTTCGTTGTGATATACAAAAGAGCTGATATCCAGCTGATGATTTTGACGATATGCTGCACGTGCCAATAAAGCAGTTGCTACCGCACCACTTACCAATTGTATTGTTCTTTTTGTTTGTTTTTTCATTGTCGATCACGTCCGTTCTGTAGTAAGATGATACCATACATTCGATGTAAAAAAAAGAAAGGATTGATGGATTTATGAAACCGCATATTGCGATAATTGGTTCATGTACCACCGATGTCATTATAGAAATTCCCCACCTGCCTGAAAAGGAAGAAGATATTCATATCCGCACACAAACATTTGCCCTTGGCGGTTGTGCCGGTAACGCTGCCTGTATGTTGGATCTGTTTCATGTAGATTATCATTTATGCACACCCATTGGTACTGGAATCTATGCTGATTTTGTACGAAAACAACTAAAAAAACGTCACCAGACTCCCTTTTTCCCAGATAGTGAAGAAGAAAACGGCTGCTGCTATTGTTTTGTAGAGGATGATGAGGAACGCAGTTTTTTAGCCTTGCATGGTGCGGAATACCATTTTCAAAAGCAGTGGTTTGATCAGCTGGCACAGGAAGAAATCGATACAGTTTATATCTGTGGTTTGGAAATTGAAGAAGAAAGTGGTATATATATCATCGATTATTTAAAAGCACATCCTGATATCAAAATATATTTTGCCTGTGGTCCCCGCATTATGCATATTGAACAGGAAAAATTAGATACTTTGTTTTCCTTATCCTGTATCTTACACTTAAATAAGCAGGAGGCACTTGCCTTATCTGGAAAGGACAACATAGAAGATGCCGCAAAAGCTTTATATGCGAAAACGCATCAAAGTGTGATTATTACCCTTGGTAAAGATGGATCCTATCTATATGAAAACGCACATGGCATCTATTTACCTGTACAGGCAAAGACCCCAGTAGATACGATTGGTGCCGGAGATGGTCACATAGGCAGTATCATTGCCCTAACTTCTCTTGGCTATGATCTACCAAGTGCCATTCAAATCGCTAATCATATCAGTGGGGCAATCATTTCCAAAAAAGGCGCCTGTTTAACAAGTGATGAATTTGATGCCTGTATGAAAGAACTATCCCTGTTTCAATTCTGTTCGATAAACATATAGAAATCCAAAACCAAAGCATGCCAGTAAAAGTGTGCTTAAGATCCATAAAGATGGATCTTCTTTTTTTTCTTCTATCCTTTGAGGATTTAAACAGATCTGTAAGATATAAGTACGATCATAATTTCCCTGAGTGATGGAAAACTGCGTTGAAGTGTTCCCTTTGCTTAATGTATACGTGGCAAGTGGCAGATGCTTCATTTGACAATATCCTTTTTTATCACTGGTATAACTTTTTTGGAAATGATCAGATGTCAGTGTAAAGGTTGTATCCGCCATCGGCTTTTTTTCATCATTCAGCAATTGTATGGTAACATCTCCACATAATCTTTGATTGATGACATCTTTTAATACCATTGCTTTGCCTTCCTCATAAGAAAAACTTATATCTTCCTTATATATGTCATATCCATCCATGGTTGTTTTCTGTTTTAGATGATATACACCTGTTTCTAAATCCATCACTTTGACATTTCCCTGTTCATCACTTGTAATATCTTCTTTTATACAGATATCCTCCTGGTACAAAGAAAAAACAGCACCTCTTACTGGCAGATGATCATTTGTATATACATGAAAGCTCACATCGATATTCGCACTATGTATGGGCATGATCAGATAAAAGAAACAACACAACATCATAAAAAGCTTTATTTTCATAACCTCACCCCCTTTTCATTATATGAATGACAATAAAAAATATTGTCATCTATAGGCAGATGTATCATTGCTTATTTTCATTGCCCCATATACTGTAAGGAAAGGGGGATCATGATGAATAACACGTTTGGTCCATTACAAGTTGGTAATGTTGGCATTGCGGTCAATAAAATGCAGGGATATTTGAATATCATGCAAGGAAGAGGTTTTACTAAAACACGTGTCAAAGAAGATGGCAAATACGGTGTTGATACCGCAGATGCTGTAAGAGAATGGCAGGCATATGCCAATCTACCCATCAATGGCAAGATTGGCTTAGATACATGGAACAGTATTGTTAATCAACTTCGTGAGCTTGGCATCATCACCAATATTCCAGTATATTCTCGTTCCTATTATTTAACACAGGGCAATCAGGGACTGGATGTATTTAAAATGCAGGAATATTTAAATGAAATTGCCGCAAAAAATAATTGTTTACGTCCGATTCCATTAGATGGAACCTTTGGTCCAAGAACAACAACGATGGTTCAGCAGTATCAGTATTTATATGATCTGACGATTGATGGTGTGATTGGAAAGAATACATGGGATTCTATTATTAACGAAAGAAACGCTTTATAAGTGGAAAGTCTGTGAAACAATCACAGACTTTTTTCGTAAGTTATGCTATAATAAAAGTAATATATAGAAGCAAGAGGTGTCATTATGGATTTACAGGAATTAGATCAACAAATAGAACAATTGGATGTTAAGGAAAGCGTTTCACAACTTTATGAAGAATTTATAACGCAGCCTTCCTTTCAAAACGCCATCATAGAAAAACTTCATGCATTGATGAAACAGATGAAAGAGCCAATCGATACGCAAAGCTATGTACATATTCAGTATATGGAAGGATGTCACTATGAAGCAAACGGCAATAAAAACGCTGCACGTTATTGTGCAATGCGTATATTGCATGTCAAAGAATGCCTGATGCATCCAAAATATAAACGATCCTCCATGATTGTTTATGAACCATATGCTATAGAGGGTGAAGAAGCAGCTTTTATGATGCGCTATACAGATTTTATTCAAGGGGTATATCAAAGTATTAATAAAAAACTGCTGTTGATTTCTTTTGGCATATCTACCGTTTTATTTGTGGTGATTGCCTTATTGTTTAAAGTAAATCCTATGATTGCAGTAGTAGAAGCATTATTGATTGGATTGATCAATTATCTGCTTCAGAAAAGAAAAATGCCACAAATGTTTCAAAAGAACCAGACAGATGCCAGTGGGAAGTACATTGACAATGATTTAGAAGAGTTTGAAACAAGATTCCGTTATTGATGTAACGATCAAGGAGGGATGACTGTATGGGACCTTGCAGGGAGAATGAATTGACAGAAAAAATCAAGATGCTGGAAAAAGAACTTGATTACTACAAGAATTACGACGCTTTAACAAACATCTACAGTAAACAATCGTTTTATGAACATGTCGGAGATATTTTAAAACAGGCATCCCCTTCACAATATGAATTGATTTGTGCAGATATTGAACATTTCAAATTGATCAATGATGTATATGGTACAGATTTAGGCGATATTTTATTGAACCGGATTTCCATAAAACTGCAGGAAGCTTTTGGAAAAGAAGCCTGTTATGGAAGAATCGGTGCTGATATTTTCGCTATCTGTTTACCACGGGTACAAGGTGGAGATAAAGCCGCAGAAACAATCAATGAAATCTTTCACTCATTTTCAAAGGATATGGAAGTAATCCCAAGTATTGGTATCTATGATATCAAAGTATTGGATATTCCCGTATCATTGATGTGTGATCGGGCTATCCTTGCCGCAAAATCAGTCAAAGGCATTTATATGAAATACTATGCCTATTATGACAACAGCATGCGCAATGTTTTATTAGAGGAGCAAGAACTGATCAATGGCATTGATAAATCTTTAGAGAATGGTGAATTTGAGATATATTTTCAACCAAAGTGTAATATGAACACCAATAAGATCACCGGTGCCGAGGTACTGGTACGCTGGAATCATCCACAAAAAGGAATGATTTCCCCGAAAGATTTTATTCCTGTCTTTGAGAAAAATGGATTCATCAAAAAACTGGATCAGTTTGTTTGGGAAGAAAGTGCCAAATGGCTGCATAAACATGCAAAAGAACATAAAATCTTACCAATTTCCGTGAATATCAGTCGCATTGATATCTTTGGATTAGATGTACAGGATATCTTTCAAAATCTAGTCAAACGCTATGAACTGGATCCATCATGGATGCAGCTGGAAATCACAGAAAGTGCATATTCTAGTAGAAGCGATGAAATCATCTTTGTGATCAACCGCTTAATGAATCATGGATTTACTGTATTAATGGATGATTTTGGCAGTGGCTATTCTTCTTTGAATATTTTAAAAGATATCAATATAGATGTTTTAAAGATGGACATGCGTTTTCTTGATAAACAGGACCGTAAAAGTCAGGATATCATAGAATCTGTTATTCGTATGGCAAAATGGCTGAATTTAAAAATCATTGCGGAAGGTGTAGAAAGCAAGGAACAAGTAGATTTTCTTTTGAAAATCGGCTGTTTGTATGCACAGGGTTTTTATTATTATAAACCTATGCCCATGGATGCCTTTGAAAAATTGCTGGAAAACCGCGATTTGGTAGATTTTGAAGATAATAAAATGATGCTTGCCAACGATATCTCCTTAATTAAGTTAAAGGATCTTTTTCATGATGATATCGTATCTGAAATTTTACTTAATAATATATTAGGCGCTGTGGCGATTTATCGCTTTGATGGTAACAATGTATATGTCCAAAAAGCCAATGAAGCATATTATAAGCTGCATAAGTTTTCTATGCATAATAAAAATATTCTGGAAGTCATGCATCCAGATGATCAGCAGTTGTTCATGGATGCCTTAAAACATTCTTTAAATCAAAGGGATTCTGGCACAGATACGACTGTGCGCTATTTATATAATGAACAGATTTTGTGGCTTCACGTTCGCCTGTTCTTCTTATCTGATACAGCAAATGGAAAAATTCTTTATGCTTCCATCAATGATGTCAGTGCATATATGAATACTTTAGAAGAACTGCAAATGTGTGAACAGAGTTTTCGTATTGCTATGGATACGGATAAAATCACAATATTTGAACTGGATATCGCCAGTCATATGGTCACATATTCTAAACAGACACAACGTGCCTTTGGCCTTCATGATTGTGCTATGCCCGCTCCTGAAGGATTCATTAACCATGGTACAGTCTGCAAAGGCTATGAAGAGATCTTTGCCAAAACATATGAAAAAATATATAAAGGTGAAGAACACGCGTCCTGTGTCATCAAGGCGCGTATGGCAGACAAGAACATCGTATGGAATCGAATCACGATGACCGCTATTAAAAACAAGAGTGGAAAATCCATTAAAGCGGTTGGTGTCGTGGAACAGGTGGATTATTAAAAGCTTTTTGATTCATCACGTAACATAAATGATTTATGGACATATCGCATAAAATCGATACATGTAAATCTTTAAGATTCACAGGCATCCGCCTTGAGTTCATCGCAAGATTTCCATATACTAAATATCGAATGCATATGTCATACAATACAAAAAAAGATAAGCAGGTGAAGATTATGAAGCAAAAACTGAAGTCGGCCATTACACTATGCCTTGTTGCCATCATTATGATTTCTATGTGTCCTTTCGTTCATGCCCAACAACAAAAAGTGATCCGTGTCGGCTGGCCAATACAAAAGGGGTTAACAGAAAAAACAGAGGGTGGGTATAGTGGATATACCTATGATTATTTAAAAGAACTTGCCCAATACACTGGCTGGACATATGAGTTTGTCACAGTGGATGGCGATATAGATGAACAGTTGTCAAAGCTGTTGCAAATGCTGGAAAAAGGCGAAATCGATTTGATGGGTGCCATGTCCAATAATGAACAATCTGAAAAACTATATGACTTTCCAAGTGAGAATTATGGTAATGCCTATAGTGTATTAGCGGTAAATAAAAAGGAAGCAGAAATTGATGAATTTAACATTTCTGATCACAAATCCATTAAAGTTGCACTGTTGAAAAAAGCAACGAATCGAAATGACTTGTTTTTTCAGTATGCCGATTTGAATGGCATCAATTATGAAATCGTATGGTGTGATGATGACGTTGATCAGGCAGAAAAAGTCAATGCACAAAAAGCCGATGCTTTATTGACTGTTAACTTATCCATTCCTGATGATATGCGCTCCATTATCAAGTTCTCCCCTGTTCCCTTCTACTTTGCGACAACCAAGGGCAATACGGAAGTAGTCAGTGAATTAAATCAAGCGATTACCTACATCAGTGAAGTGTATCCAACATTACAATCTGATTTATACAATCGTTATTTCAATAAACAAGATGGAGATATCTATCTGAACAGTAAGGAACAGGCTTATATTGAAGAACATCCAAAATTAAAAGTGCTTGTCCATGATGGCTTTGGGCCGATTGAATATCTGGATAAAAACAATAAAATACATGGAGTAGCTTATGACATTCTCAATGATATCACAGAGAATATCGGCGGCAGTCTAGAATATGTCTATGCGAAATCTTATGAAGATTATCTGGATAAAATAAATAAACATGAAGTTGATCTGGTACTTTCCGTTGATTATGAATATGATTACGCTTTAAAAGATACGTTACTATTATCGACCCCTTATCTTGAAACAGAAAAAGTCATGGTTGTAAATGAAGATGTGAATGTACAGGACTTAGATAATAAAATACAGGCGATTTATAAAGGTGAAAAAAACAATAATGATCCTAAACAGGCAGTTTATTTTGATTCAATTGAAGAAACATTAAATGCAGTAGAATCTGGCACCTGTGATTTTGCCTATTCCAACAGTTATGCGGCTTCCTATTATCAATATCGCAATCACTATGAACACACCATTATTTATCCAAAAACCATCAATGATACCGTTCGCTACAGTATTGGGATTGCAAATAAGAATGATAAAATACTTTCTACGATTATCAATAAAGGTATTCGTTCTATTGAACCTAATAGACTGGAAAAATATCTATATCAAAATGCTCAGCAAAACCATGAATTTATGTTGTCACAGTTCTTTAAAGAGAATCCTCTCTTCGTGGCAATGTTTGTTATTTCTTTCTGTGCCTTTATCTTTATTGTTTTATTCCTGTATTATAAAAACAAGATTCGACTTGGCAAACAATTGGAATTAGAAAATACCCGCTATCGCTATTTGTCTGATATGATGCGAGAAGTAACATTTACTTATAACTATATCCAAGATGAAATCACACTTTCCAAGGAAGGTCAGATCTTATTTGAAACAGATGAAACCATACAGCCATTCTCAAAATATCACTATAAAGTAAAGGTAAACAATGGAAAAGACTCCATCTATCAACTGCTTATGAGAAAAGAAGATATAGATGAAGAAATGAAATTATACTTCCCTCATCAGGATCCCCAATGGTATCATATCATCACAAAAGTGATTTATGACCAGAACAAACCAGTATCCATCATCGGACGTTTCCAGAATATCCATGATCAAAAATTAGAAAAAGATAAGTTGTTGGAAACTAGTCGTATCGATGGTCTAACAAAGGTATTAAATTCTAATACATTCAAAAAAGATATTTCTGATTTACTGGAAGCAAGTGATGAACAATATGCATTTGCCATTATTGATATTGATGATTTCAAAAATGTAAACGATACGTATGGTCATTATGAAGGTGATCAGGTATTGATTACTGTCGCAAATGCAATGAAAGAGATTTTCCAGGAAAATGCCTTTATCGGGCGTCTTGGCGGAGATGAGTTTAGTGTATTCTTAAAATATGAAACCAGAGAACGTCTGGAGGAATTAATAAAAATGTTATTCCAGGAATTAGCTTATCTCAACAAGAGCGCAAAAACACCAATTCCAACCTTAAGTATTGGCGTTTCTATCCGTCATAAAGAGGATAACCTAAGAACTCTTTATCAAAGAGCGGATTCCCTGCTTTATGAAGTAAAAAATGATGGAAAGAATAATTATAGAATTGAAGCTTAAAGGATTGTCAGCAAACAATCCTTTTTGTTTGATCCTGATATGAAAAAGAACCCATTACAATAGATTTGTAATAAGTCCTTATCGTTATTTACTGACTTGTTCTTTTGATACTTCCCCATTGCCGCTTACGTTTACGATAAGATATAAAAGAGAAGATTCTAACAAATGATAGATAAAAGCGAAAGAATATTGCCTCAAAAATACATGCTATTATTGCTTTTATAAGATCTGTAAAGTGCAGATGCATATGACTGGTATAAATACGTTGTAGAAACGCTGTCAACGTTAA
The DNA here is from genome assembly GCF_003433845.1 of Absiella sp. AM09-50. NCBI lineage: Bacteria > Bacillati > Bacillota > Erysipelotrichia > Erysipelotrichales > Erysipelotrichaceae > Amedibacterium > Absiella sp. AM09-50. Next base: position 58,644 of record NZ_QVFI01000009.1, on the reverse strand, counting down.
AATACTTCCATAAAATGCATATAACAGGAAGAAAAATATCATAAATTTGACGTTGATCAATCCTGTATAAGAAGCTAAAAGTATCGTAAATATACCAAAAACTTCAATCACTGGTGATAACAGCTCATAAAACAAATAATACATATAAGAAATCAGACTGACAAAGCCAAAGCGCAGATTTACAAACATTGCTCGGTATTTTAACATACATTGAAAAAGCCCTAAATGCCAGCGTCGCCTTTGTTTGCCTACATCTCTTAAGTTATGCGGTGCCTGTGACCAGCAGATTGCATTGGATTCATAACACATTTTATAAGAAAGCTGATTATTCCTACAAAACACATGTAATTTCACAGCTAATTCCATATCTTCACCTAAAGTATCATGATCATATCCTCCAGCAGCAATTACGATATCTTTCTTAAATAAGCCAAAAGCTCCAGAAATAATCAGATTACCATTATACTCATTCATCAAAATACGTGATGCAAGAAAGGACCGGTCGTATTCTACAACCTGCATACTTAAAATGATATTCCAAGGCATGTGATAATCTTTAACACGTCCCTGTTCCATCTTTACACATTGTGCAATTCTAATAAGCCCCGCGACTGCAATGACATCCTCCTGTTCCAGTACCGGCTGCATAATTTTCTCTAAGGAATCCTTTTGCAGCATACTGTCCGCATCCATACAAACAAAATACGGAAATTCACTAGCATTGATACCCATATTTAAAGCATCGCCTTTACCGCCGTTTTCTTTTTTGATCAATGTTAGTTTTATATTTCCAATATGCTTTTCATATACCGCTTTTACAGGTGCACAAGACAGCCTTTTATGAATCGGCCGATCCACCTGCCTTAAATCATAGGCCTGGATCAATTCTTCTGAAGTATGATCTGTAGAACCATCATCAACCACAATGATTTCATATAATCGATAATCCAGTTCCAACAATGATTTTATAGAAGAAACAATTGTCACTTCCTCATTATATGCAGGAACCAGGATAGATACAGGTAGATAATATTTATGTTTAACTTCATTTCGTATCTTGCTCATACGATTTTTACGATATAATCTAGTACCGCCAATCAATACAGATAAAAACAGATAAGATGCATATCCAATCATATACAAGATATAAAATACACCAACAGCATCTAAGAAATGTTGGATTGCGATCATCAGATACCACCATCCTTTTCCTGCATGGTATAAAACAGCATATCCTTTGCGTAAGGATCATTCCCTTGTAAGATTTCCTCTATATCTATTTGATTTGCCATTTTTAATAAACTTGCTGCGGCATTCTTCCTAACATACCAGTTAGAACTGGATAATGCTTTCTTTAACACAGTTTTTGTTTCTAAGGATTGATATATATCCAAAGTTGTACATGCGACGATACAGCACTCAATTTCATAAGTACCCTTTGCACATTCTAAAATCACTGGATATGCACCCAAATGAACATATTTTCGATAATAACGAAGTATTGCCAGACGTACCTCAAGATTTGAAGAACTGTCTTTTAATACAGGATAAAATTCATCTCCAAAATTAGGAGAAACATAGCGAATATAATCAATGATTGCTGCCATCATTTCCGGTTTCCAATCATCATAATGCTGCCATAAGCGTCTTGCCAGTTCTTCATGATTTCCCTGAAACTTCAATAATCCATCACTGATTAGTTTTCCATGGTGAAATTCCCGCTGTTCACTGATAATGGAAAATGCTGCTTCTATTCCCATGATATCACCTAAACGATAAAGTGCTGATAAAGTATTTTCACGACAATAGATTGTAGAGCCATCCAAATAAGGCAGCAGCATCTTCGCAAGTCGTAATGTTTCTTTATTAATATCCTCATATAAATCAGCAATTACCCAGCAGAAATATGCCTGTTCCATTTCATTATGTTTTAAATATTCAATGGATAATTCCTTAAACATAGGAATCATTTTATACAAATAAGTATTTAACAAAGGCTCTTTTTTAAATCGGATACAGGCATCATGAAATGCAATTAAATACTGATTTTTCTTCAGATTGCGCTGCATCATTGCCGCATGCAGCTCATCAATTTCTCCGCCTAGATATAACTGCATTAGCTGAAAATACATTTGCCTTGCATAATTATCCGTATCAAAACGCTGCTTCTTGCTCATAAGCCAATCAAAAACTGCATATGCGATATGATACAAAATCAAAGAAAGACAAATGAATATATATACACCAATCAGGGTTGTAATATTCCATCCGATCATGGCTGTTTCCTCCATGCTTCTTTTACAATATCATAAGATTGTTTCTTTCGCTCATGCGTTTCTGCTTTGTTCCATCGTTTTAATGTGACATCTTGCATTGGAATTTGTTTATCATTGATGGTCCCTAGCCCAACATATAGCTTAGATATTGTTTTCGTTTCTACACCATAATGCTCATAATAGTCTTGATGAATTTCCAGATTGGCAGGATTAGAAAAATTTAGCAATTGCCAAGGTATACGAATTTCTATACCATCTTTTCCAATCATAAAGTCACTTAAAGAATAATAGTCCTTAGATTCTGGGTTGCCATTTCCATATATTAGTTTTCCTGTTTCTTTTACTTCTGAATATACTGGTTTAGAATTCGTCACATTTTCTCGTATTTTCATTTTCTTTTGAATCATATTGATTGCCACAAATGCTGAATCATCTTTTTTAGGAGGATAAATAAATGGATCTTCCCCATCGATCATACTCAAAAAATTTTCACGAAGTGACTCATAGCGGCTCTGTACAAGCATCTGCGCCTTTATACCTTCTAGTTCTAAAATAAAATCCGCAGGTCTTTCAAATGTTGTTTCATGATCCTTCCATATTCTACTACCGCTTTCTGAAGTAATATCTATTGGAAGTATTAAATGATCAGATAATTTATCTTGGTTGCCATGAATAAAGAAATAGATTCCTTGTTCATCCTGCTTCATAGATAATTTTAATCCATCGTTGATATAAACAACATCATCTTCCTCCCATTCTTCATGAATGCCATCGATATATACCTTACGTTTTTCTTTTCCAGGATCAAATGCCAGTAATCCATATCCATGATTCATAGATTGAATATCATCCCAATAAATTGATTCATCCACATTGACTGCATAATTGGTATTCCATGTACGATTGCCCCATTCATCCTGCCAATGATGAATGATTGCGCCAGCACAGCCACTTTCCATAAAATCATCATAGGTTTCCATTAATGCCTTTCCCTGTGCCTTTTCATCTAGTGATTCTTTTGTATCACTTCCACGGGCACTGGAAAATCCATAATTACTAATTAATACTGGTACATCATAATAAGCATTTAATAAATCCACATAACCATTCAGGTAATGGGATGGATTCATCTGTGAAATTTCATTCTTTAATGTTTTCTTTGTATCTTCAGAAAAATATGTCATGAAATCACTTGGAACTTCAAACATATGATAAGACGCAATAATACCAGACTTCAAAGCATCTGTTGGCAGAATATGTGAAACATCAATTTGAACTGTTTTAGATAACTGTCCAGCATAAAATCCATCATATGCGAATGGGTCATTACCTGGATCATTAATAAAACTAATCAAAGATTGTCTGCCATATTTTTCACCTTCATACCGTAATCCATCATCCATCAAAGACGCTAACAGCGCCTCAAATGCATTAGCATCTTTATCTGTTTTTACATAAGTACCAGAAAATTGTGTAGTATTATGATTATGATTGGTATATGCAACTGTGTTATTATTCCAAGAATCACCAATTTGATATCCTAAAACCCATGAAGATATATCTTTTCGATAGGTACCCAACCCACGCCCACGATTCAATAAAATATTTTTCTTTCCATGAACGATATCAATTGCACTTCGTAAGTCCTGTTTCAGGATATCATAAAATTCTGAATCATATGCATCAAATGGTGTATTGTTTCCATAATCACTTACTCGCACGCCTTGAAACAGATAGAGCGGTTGATCTTTATGACCCTGATTAAATTCATACAGTGCATTATAAAAGTCATCATCCATTAATGTAGAAACATGAATTGTATTAGCACCCATTTCATGAATATCTTTCATCCATCGCATATAATCTGCTTGATCTGCCGCATAATCAGAAAAACGATAATTTGGCATTGACGCTGACATTTGCACACCTTTTACTTGAAATAACTCTCCATTGACATAAATCTGATTATCTTTCGTTATCACATTAGAGTTTATTTCATCTATTTCATATACATGAAAAATCAAGCCTGATTGATATTGTACATATTGGTAAATGACAATGCCTGCCACGAGGATAAACACTGCCCATAAATATTTTTTCATAGCCTCATCCTCACTTTAATAATGAATCTTTATTTTTAGAATCATGACAATACTGATACAATGTATCAATATGTTCATCCAGCCATGTTCCTCGTTCATGGATATATGTTTTCATTTGCACAACCGCTTCTTCCCAGCTTTTCACATTTCTTTCATCAGGTGAAAGCTTTTCAGTTTTAGGCAATAAAGATGCATCAAAACTATATCCCCATACTTCAAAATTTTTATCAATTTCTGTTCCTAAAAAAGCACATACTTCATCAATATAAGAATATAAATAAGCTTCATCTAATACATTTTTGCGTAATTGTTCATAGCGATGGATTACTTTATTCACAAAATCTTCATCTTTTAAAAGCATGCGATACCAATACAAATCATGAAACTGCATCGTATCCGTTGGCTGCTTTAGAAAGAAATTATCCATGGCATTATTAAAATCCCATACTGGTCCCATTGTCAGCTTTCCTTTTCCATCCTTATAAAGATATGTTGATCTTCTGCCAAAATCACTGATTCCAAAAAATTCCATAAAGACATACATATCCACAAAGCTGTCAACATCAATATACGCACGATATCCATTTTGCTGATCCATAAAATCGTATGAATACAATGCTTTTTCAAATCGAGAGATATCATCCTCAATATATGTTTTCCATTCATCTTTTAAATTTTTCGTACCAGGATAAACTACCCCAAAACGAGTATTCGTATCCTGTGTCATAAAGGTATAATAACCAAAGGTGTCTAATGCTTTTTGATTTTTAGAATCACTATCCATACGGATAATATAACTGATATATAAATCATCATCACTATTCTTTTTGATATTGACACGCTGTTCACCACGTCGGATACTTTCCATCATCAAATATAGTCCCTGATAATTACCATCTACATATAAACGGCAAAAACGTACATCTGGTGTAAATGGCATTACCTGACCGATCACATTCATACAAAGATAATTACGCATCAATGTTTTATCTAAGAATGGTCCATGCAATACCCATTCACTTTCTTTTCCCATGCCCATAACATCCAAATCGTGATCTCCATCGTCTTGTACAAAACGGAGTAGATATCCTTTCTTTGAAAACAAACGTGAAGAATGTCCACGATAACGTACAAGCGATTTTGTGACCTGAGTTGGTTTGTTATTTATACGATTGATCATCGTTTCATCGTCATAAATGGACACTTCCATTTCACTCATCTTTTCTCCCAATTCATTTACCGTGTACCCACTCACATTTCCCTCTTGGTCAATAACTGGCTCTCCAGGAATCTTCTTTCCCTGTGTATCAATAGAAACAATAGGTAAGCGGGTAGCTTCATCATCCATGGGTTGTGCACTTGTAATCATACGATGTTGATGAACACGTGCAAATAATGCTTTTTGATCTAGTGAGGTAAACATGAACGATACAAATAATGCTCCTACCACAACCAAGATACAAATCACCTTATTCTTCATATGAATTACCCACTGATTTCATCTGATTGTGTCACAATATTTACATATTCCATGTTTTCCAAGTTATACAGTTTTTCTGTGATAGATAATTCCATCAATTGCGCATGTTGATAAGCTTTACGATCCATTTCATATATCATTTCGATACTGTCTGGAGTTGTGTTTTTCACACGTAATAATGCTTTTTTATCAAAATATTCAAATACAATACCTTCAATTTGGCGCTCATTAGATAATGCCCCGCGGATAATTAGAAGAATACGGTTTTCATTACGAATCCTGCCCATCAACAACAATACGATAAATACAACGGCACTTCCAATAGATGCAACAGTATAATCTCCTACACCACAACAAATACCCACAATGATTGTCCAGAAAATATACATGGTATCTCTTGAATCTTTGATAGCAGTACGAAAACGAACAATAGATAAAGCACCGACCATACCCAAAGAAAGTGCAATATTATTCCCAATAACGGTCATAACAGTTGCGGTTAAAATCGTTAATGTCATTAAAGAAACATTGAATTTTTTACTATAAGCAGTACCTGTATGGGTATACCAATAAGATACATAAATCACGATACTGATCAAAGCCGCAGATACGATATGATAAATGATTGTTTCTACGCTCAGTGTACCACTCTGTTCCAAAAACTGCATTAAAACATCTTTCATTCTTTCTTCCTCCTAAAATACAAAATGTTTACTGATTGTTCTTCCTAAACAATATTTACTGACTGATGTTTCTGTTTTATCTACTTCCTGTAAAATATCTTTGATATAGCTCAATAAAAAACCATTATATTTCACTTCTAATACCACAAGATATGGATCCAATACCTGAAAAGGGATCATATCTGAAAATATATCAAACTGTGTTTCTGAAGCTACTATATGATGATCAAAGGTAATACGAATATTATTTTCTTTAGCGATAAATGCTTTTCGCTGATATTCAATAGTGGATACAGGGCGATAAACATACTGATTCATCATCGCATAACATTCTAATGCGAATGAACTTCCCTCTTTTAACAATACTGAAGTATTGCCTTTAATCAGCTGTTTTGCGTCTGCTTCTTCTAGAATCAGAGAACGTTTTTTTGATTGATTCCCTGCTTCTGTTTCATTTCCAGTTTGGCTTTTTTATCGCTAGCACCATAGTTTCTTAACCGAAGCTTACGGCGTATTTCAACTCCATCTTCTTTTTCTTGAAAATCACGATCATCAATGGAATCAAAATAAAGTGAACGAATGCAATATCCATCCTCTCCATTATGTGGATCCTGCATCATAATCTTTTCAAAGCGTCTGGATATACGGTAATATTGATCTAATGATATCAGATACTTTTTCTCCTGACGCAATACTTCATTCATCATCGTGAATCCCCACTCTCTTTCTGTCGTAATTTCTGATAGGACTGATATTCATGATATCCAATACCTAAAGAAACATGCGATTTTTTCTGTAATGCTGAAAAACTTTTTGATACAGCGAAAAGACCATCTTCCGCATAAGTTTGATTCTGGTCAAGTTCTTTCACACCGACATCCTGAAGTTCATATAACACACTGACTGCTTTATCATATGTACTTGCAAGGGCAACCTCACCTTCAATTTGCCCCCATTCATCCTGCTTCTGATAGTTCATAATTGCGATTTCATCACAATAAGGCATTAATTCTTCCAGTTGCTTTTTATAGCCTAGAGAATCATAAAAATAAGGAATACATGCGACAACCTGCAGATTATATTTTTGAGCATGTGTATACGCATATTGCATAAGCTCAACATAATCATCCAAGATTTCTTCCTGATCTTCATTCCATTCTTTTAATGCATATGGTTCTATATCTAACATAATGCCCGTGATTTTCCCTTGTGATAAGGAATGATTTAATAAATCTATCTGATCAATCATCTTCATAAGTGATGTTCCATTTTTTTCCAACACCCATTCTGGTTCTCCAATCATGGCATATAATTCTATTTTTTGTTTCTGACATTGTTTTCCTAATTCATCCCAAGCAGAGATTTCCCATGTATTAGGATATTGATATAATCGTTGAATTTTTTGATCAGATAATTGCTGAACTACTTCCTGTGCCGATTGTAAAGGCTCTTGTTTCCAGGACAGTATTGCATGTATACTACTTTCTTTGGTACCACATGCACTTAATCCAACCACAAATAAAATACATGATATTTTTTTAAAAAAGTTTTTTTGCATCTATTTCCTCCTCCCATTTTTATGCAAAATAGTAATTTAAAATCTATAAAAAACACTATGGTCTAGTTTTTTTCATAGATTAAGGAATAAAAACAAAATGGTTTAATAAAAAATAACCGTGTAAATAATATCATATTCATCTTATAAAATGTAAAAAAATGCGTAATTTTTTATACAAAAATACAAACAAAACATTTCAATTCTATCATCAATCTGTGAGTAGAAATATAATATAGAAAACCTTTCCAATAATGATAGTAGCATCTATTCTTTAGGAACAAGTAACCGTATCATCATATACTCACGTTATCCCCTACCATAATTTGACTGTTCATTCACATTGAAATGTTATTTTTTGATGAAATAAGCAATAAATATAAAAAATATTGATTATTCAGCCAAAATTTTCTTGACAACTTGCTCATTCAATCATATACTATAGCCAAGAGGTGATAAAAATGATGAGTGAACGTCAAAAGCTTATATTAAACCGATTACATAAGCAAGGAAGTGTCAATGTTGTTGATCTTGTGGAGCTTTGTCATACCAGTGAATCTACCATACGCCGTGACTTAGCGGAGCTTGATGAACAAGGTTTATTAAAAAGAGTACACGGTGGTGCTACTTTAATTCCTAAAGAAAGCAATACGACGGAAGACCCATTGAATGAGCGTCAAAATATACACATGGATGAAAAAGAACAGATTGGCAAGTATGCTGCCGCATTAATTGAAGCAAACGATGTTGTGTATATCGATGCTGGCTCTACAACATTATCATTGATCAATCATTTAAAAGAAAAGGATGCTCTTTATATTACAAATGGCCTTATGCAGGCACACATGCTTTCTTTAAAAGGTTATCATGTAATTTGTATAGGTGGCGAAATTCGTGGTATCACAGGAGCTTGTGTTGGTGCTAGGACACTTCAGGGAATATCTAAATATCATTTTACAAAAGGTTTTTTTGGGACAAATGGTGTAGATGTGGAGCATGGATTTACGACAGTAGATGGTGAAGAGGCTGCAATAAAAGAACATGCTATAAATCATTGCGCAATGCGTTATGTTTTATGTGATAAAAGTAAGTTTCAAATGGTTTGTCCTATAACGTTTGCTGATATTGATGATGCTATTATTATTACCACCCATTGTGATAATACTGAAATCAATCATTTAGGAACTATTGTGGAGGTAGAAAAACAATGATCTATACAATAACACTGAATCCATCTTTGGATTATATCATGCACATGAGTCATTTTGAAATAGGAGAAACTAATCGTTCTTTATATGAAGATATTTATCCCGGGGGTAAAGGATTTAACGTTTCAACAATTTTACATCGCTTAGGATTAGAAACAACAGCTTTAGGATTTGTTGCTGGCTTTACTGGAGAGGAAATCAAAAAACAATTAATAAAACGTGGATTTGAATGTAAATTATGTGAACTGGATCATGGCATTTCGCGCATTAATGTAAAAATGAAAGGTGAACAAGAAACAGAGATAAATGGCAGTGGTCCAGATATCACAAAAGACAAATTAGATGAAATGTTTCATCAGTTGGATGCACTAACCAGTGATGATTTATTGGTACTCGCTGGCAGTATCCCTTTATCCCTACCCGATGATATCTATGAACAAATCATGAAAAGACTTACAAATAAAAATATTAAAATTGTAGTAGATGCGACCAATAAACTTCTAACAAGAGTTTTGCCTTATCATCCTTTTCTGATTAAACCAAATAAACGTGAATTGGAAGAACTCTTCGGTATAGAGATACATGATCAAACAACCCTTATTACATACGCAAAAAAATTACAAAATCAAGGAGCTTGTAACGTATTAGTATCTTTAGGAAAAGATGGTGCCCTATTGATAAGTGAAGATCAACATATATACAAATGTGGCGCACCTCTGGGCACTTTGATCAATAGTGTTGGCAGTGGTGACAGTATGGTGGCTGGTTTTATTGCCGGATATCTAAAGCATCATTCTTATAAAGAAGCATTACGTCTGGGCAGTGCCTGTGGAAGTGCAACAGCTTTCAGTAAAGACCTTGCCTCATTGGATAAAATCAAAGAAATGTATCAACAAATTGAAAGTGAGGAAATTTTATGAAAATTCAGGACCTATTAAAAGATGTATCCGTCGATGTAAACGCCAATGTATCAGACAAAGATGAAGCCATCACACACTTAATTGATTTGATGGACAATCAAAAAAATCTGACAGATAAGGAAACATATAAAAAGGGGATATATGCAAGAGAAGCATTAAGTACCACGGGAATTGGTGAAGGCATTGCAATTCCACATGCCCAGAATGAAGCTGTTACAGCTTGTGGATTAAGTGCCATGGTAGTAAAAGATGGTGTAGATTATGCATCCCTTGATGGACAGCCGGCTAAATTGTTCTTTATGATTGCCGTTCCTCAAACTGGTGGAAATGAGCATCTTGAAATCCTTGCAATGTTATCTACCATGTTAATGGATACACAGTTTAAAGACAGCTTGATCAATGCAGCATCAAAAGAAGAATTCTTAGCATTGATCAATCAAAAGGAAACAGAACAACACGCAAAAGAAGATCAAAAAGCAGAAGCTTCTAAAACTTTTACTGGCACCTATCGCTTATTAGCAGTTACGGCATGTCCTACAGGAATTGCTCATACCTATATGGCAGCGGAGGCGTTAGAAGAAAAAGCTAAAGAAATGGGAATCACAATAAAAGTAGAAACAGATGGCAGTGGAGGCACAAAGAATGCACCTAGTGCAAAAGAAATTGAAGAATGTGAAGCCATTATTGTCGCAGCCGATAAAAATATTGAAATGGCTCGTTTTAATGGAAAACCAGTCATTCAGGTAAAAGTTGCCGATGGTATCAATAAAGCAGAAGAATTAATCAATCAGGCACTCTCAGGCAATGCTCCGATTTACCACAGTGATCATGCAGTTACAGCACAGAGTGATGAAAGTGGAGAAAGTGTTGGCCGCCAAATATATAAGCATTTAATGAATGGTGTATCCCATATGCTGCCATTTGTTATTGGTGGTGGTATTCTGATTGCACTTGCCTTCCTGTTTGATGATTATACAATCGATCCAAGTAATTTTGGTAAAAATACAGAACTTGCGGCATTCTTCAAAACGGCTGGTGATACAGCATTTAACTTTATGCTTCCAGTACTATCTGGTTATATTGCGATGAGTATTGCAGATCGTCCAGGACTTGCGGTAGGATTTGTTGGTGGTGCACTTGCCAGTGCTGGCAATTCTGGTTTTCTAGGTGCCTTAGTAGCTGGGTTTGCAGCTGGTTATCTTGTCCATGGTTTACGCAAACTATTTGATCATTTACCAGATGCGTTTGAAGGCTTAAAACCTGTATTATTATATCCTTTCTTCGGAATTCTTTTGATGGCAGTGCTTATGGCATTTATTATTAATCCACCTGTAGCAGCTATCAACAATGGCCTGACAGATTTCTTAAATTCTATGGGAGGTTCCAGTAAGATTTTATTAGGAACACTTCTTGGTGCTATGATGGCCGTAGATATGGGTGGTCCTATCAATAAAGCAGCCTATGTATTCGGTACTGCATCTATCACAAGTGGCAATTATGATATTATGGCAGCTGTCATGATCGGTGGTATGGTCCCACCTCTTGCAATTGCACTTGCCACATTCTTCTTTAAGAATCGTTTCACAAAAAAAGAACAGCAAACAACACTAACAAATGTGATTATGGGCTTCTCTTTCATCACAGAAGGTGCTATACCATTTGCGGCATCTGATCCATTACATATCATACCTGGATGTGTCGTTGGTTCTGGTATCGCTGGTGCTTTATCTATGGCGTTTGGTTGCACATTGATGGCGCCTCATGGTGGTATCTTCGTTATCGGTGTGATTTCCAATCCATTTGGATATCTTGCAGCACTAATCATTGGTTCTATTGCAGGTATGTTGGTATTAAGCGTATTGAAGAAACCTTTGAAAAACAATTCATAAACTAAAAAAGATGGCTTATCATTCGATAGGTCATCTTTTACTATGTTATTGTGGAATTCAACGTATGTAGGAAAATGAACCTACTTCAATCTCATAATGTAATCTATGTACACGCTTCAAACATGCATGTAGCAAAATAGAAACATTTTGGCTTTTTCATCATGGAAAAGCAGAACCATGAAAAAAGTGGAATTCAATAGCTAACTATCTATTGTGAGTTCCACTTTTTTAACTTCATAGTAAATTTAAGAATGCTTCATATTCTGCGTTTTCTTTACTCATACCACTTTTTTGATATGCTTCTATTTGAGATATCATCTTATGATATTCACTTGGAATGATTTTTTTGAACATAGGCAAATAAACATCCCAATTCGCTAAAATATTTTGTGCTTTTTTTGAATCAGTTGCGGCAGCATGCTCCATCAACATACTTTTTAACTTTGTCTGATCACTAGCAGAAATTGGTTCTACTTCCATATGATCCTGATATAGACTTGTATTCAGTTTGTCTTGTTCATCCAGAATATAGGCAACGCCTCCACTCATTCCAGCACCAATATTTTTTCCAAAGGTACCAAGGATTACAACACATCCACCAGTCATATATTCTAATGCATGATCTCCTACACCTTCCACAACCACTGTAGCGCCGGAATTTCTAACACAGAAACGTTCTCCTGCGATTCCATTAATATAAGCTTTTCCACTTGTTGCGCCATAGCATGCGACATTTCCAATAATGATGTTTTGATCAGCTTCAAAGGTTGCTTTTTTATCTACAGATACAATTAATTTTCCTCCAGATAAACCTTTGCCAAAGTAATCATTCGCATCTCCTGTAAGAGCAATGGTCAATCCTTTTGGAATAAATGCGCCAAAACTTTGTCCTCCTGAACCTTTCGCATGAATGATAAAAGTATCTTCTGCTAATGTATTGCCAAATGCTTTTGTGATGCGTGAACCAAACATAGCTCCAAAACTACGATCCTCATTATTGACATCTATCTGTATTTCATGAGCCTGTTTTTGTTCAAAACATGGCTGCATTTGAGGCCAAATCTGTGATTCATCTTTGATATGGGATACATCAAGTCTGCATTTTTCTACTTGAGGAATATTGGCATCATCATGATTTAAGATTGCGTGAAAATCTAAATGGATATGTGGAGCATCAATTTCTTTAATGACTTCTTTATGTCCAATCATTTCTTCAACGCTTGTAAAGCCAAGTGCTGCCATATATTCACGCATTTCCTGTGCGATAAATTTCATAAAGTTTTCTACATATTCTGGCTTTCCTGTAAACCGTTTTCTTAATTTTGGATTTTGAGTTGCTATGCCAAATGGACAGGTATCCAGATTACAAACACGCATCATCTTACATCCCATCGCCACAAGAGGTCCTGTCGCAAACCCAAATTCTTCTGCGCCAAGTAAAGCTGCCATAATCACATCTTTTCCAGTCATCAGCTTTCCATCAGTTTCTAAAACCACCTGATGACGCAGTTCATTCATTTGTAATACCTGATGAACTTCAGATAGCCCTAATTCCCATGGCATTCCTGCATGATAAACTGAATTTTTTAACGCTGCGCCAGTTCCTCCATCATGCCCACTGATCAAGATGACATCTGCCCCCGCCTTTGCTACACCAGCTGCAATCGTACCAACACCTGTTTCTGATACGAGTTTGACAGAAATTCTTGCATCTTTATTCACACATTTTAAATCGTAAATCAACTGTGCTAAATCTTCAATAGAATATATATCGTGATGAGGTGGTGGAGAAATCAATTGTACACCTGGTGTAGAATGTCTGGTTTTCGCAATCCAAGGATATACTTTTTTGGCAGGCAGCTGGCCTCCTTCTCCTGGTTTTGCACCTTGTGCAATTTTAATTTGAATCTCTGTGGCATGATTTAAATAAGCACTGGTCACACCAAAGCGTCCACTTGCTATCTGCTTAATTGCTGAACATGTATTTACACCATCTTTTATGGTAAATCGTTCTTCATCTTCTCCCCCTTCCCCTGTATTGCTTTTTCCATGCAGCCTGTTCATTGCGATAGCCAATGTGACATGGGCTTCTTTTGAAATAGAGCCATAAGACATTGCGCCTGTCTTAAATCGTTGAACGATTGTTTCTACCGGTTCTACTTCATCAATGGAAACTGGTTTTCGTTTCGTATAATCGAAGGTCCATAATCCTCTGATATTGGTTGGTTTTAATTCCTCATCAATCATTTTCGTAAAACTTTTAAATTTATAATAATCATTGGTTTTTGTGGCTTCCTGTAACATCTGGATGGTCACAGGATTATATAGGTGTTGTTGTTTATCTGTGGAAGATTTTTGCATACCATAAGTATTTAGACTTTCATCTGAGGATAAGGATGTATCAAATACCTGTGTATGGCGTCTTTGCATCTCCTGTTCAATCTCTTTTAATGTAATGCCACCGATTCTTGAAATTGTATCCGTAAAATATTCATCAATCACTTGCTGATCAATACCAATAGCTTCAAATACTTGTGCGCCCTGATAAGACTGTATCGTTGATATTCCCATTTTACTTGCTACCTTTACCACACCATGTAAAATCCCCTGATGATAATCTTCAATTGCCTGATGACAATCTTTTTTCAAGATACCTTTATTTACAAGCTCTTCAATAGTGTCATGCACAAGATATGGATAAATAGCACTTGCTCCATATCCTAATAAAGTCGCAAAATGATGAACTTCTCTTGGCTCTGCACTCTCTAAAATCATTGCTACCTGCATTCTTTTCTTGGTTTTGATCAAATGCTGCTGCATTGCAGATGTTGCAAGTAGACTGGGCATAGCGATATGATTTTCATCAACGCCACGATCACTTAAAATCAAAATGTTATTGTTATCTTTAATTGCCTTATCGGCTTTCATAAACAATTCTTTTATGGCAGTCTTTAAAGAAATGTTTTTATGATAAGTGATTGGTAATACGCATACCTGGAATCCAACCTGATGCATTTGCTTGATTTTGATTATATCACTCTTTGTCAGAATTGGATGATTGATTTTCAAAAGATGGATATTTTGTGGCAGCTCTTCTAACAGGTTTCCTTCTTTTCCAAGATATACACAAGTACTTGTGACGATTTCCTCACGGATGGCGTCCATTGCAGGATTGGTCACCTGTGCAAAGCGTTGCTTAAAATAATCAAACAACAGATGATGCTGGGGAGATAACACTGCTAATGGTGTATCATTTCCCATGGCAATTACAGGTTCACTGCCTGTTTTCGCAAATGGCAGTATATACTTCATGATATCTTCAAAAGAATAATCAAAAAACTTCTGTAATTTTTGTAATTGTGCAGTATCCATTGTATTTTCCGGCAGTTTTGGTACTGCTATATCTTTTAAAGCAATCACATGTTCTTTGATCCATGCGGCATAAGGATGACGTTTTGCATATTGTTGTTTGATTTCTTCATCTCTAATCAAAATCCCTTTTTTTGTATCAACCAGCAGCATCTTGCCAGGACGTAAACGATTTTTTTCTACAATATCTTCAATTGGAATATCTAATACACCAACTTCACTACTTAATATTAGCGTATCATCCTTTGTAATATAGTAGCGACTTGGTCTTAATCCATTACGATCAAGAATTGCTCCTGCAACTTCACCATCACTAAACAAAATACTTGCAGGTCCATCCCATGGCTCCATACGGCATGCATTATATTGGAAATACGCACGCATCTCTTCTGATAACTGCGTATCATTCTCCCATGGCTCTGGGATACACAACAAAACAGCTTCAGGAAGTGGAATACCCGCCATTACTAGAAATTCTATTGTGTTATCTAACATAGCAGAATCTGAACCATGTTTATCCACGATTGGTAAAATATGATCCATATCCTTTTGAAAGTAATGGGATGCCAGTGTTTCTTCCCGACTCATCATTTTATTCACATTGCCACGTATGGTATTGATTTCTCCATTATGTACGATCATACGATTGGGATGTGCACGCTGCCAGCTAGGAAATGTATTTGTAGAAAAACGAGAGTGTACCAAAGCAATCGCAGATATAAAATCTGAATCATGAAAATCCTGATAAAATTCACGTAACTGTCCTACCAGAAACATTCCTTTATATACGATGGTGCGACATGACAAAGAGCAAACATATGTGTTTGGACTGCTTTTTTCAAAGATACGCCGGATCACATATAGCTTACGATCAAAATCCATATCTGTTTTAAAATAATCTTCCCTTTTGATAAATGCCTGATAGATATTCGGCATAGCTGCCCTAGCTTTTTCATGTAAGGTTTCATCATGTACAGGAACTTTACGCCAGCCTAATAAATGAAGCCCTTCGTTTTCTAGTATACAGGCAAATTCTTCTTGTGCTTTTTTACATTCCCCTGCATCTTTTGGCAAGAAGAACATCCCCACGCCAAATCTTTCTGTGCATGTCGCATCAAATACTTTCTGAAAAAAGCCGTGTGGAATCTGAAGTAAGATTCCTACACCATCTCCCACCTGTCCACTGGCATCTTTTCCTGCACGATGTTCTAAGTGCTCCACAATGGTTAAGGCATCTTCCACCACTTGATGACTTTTTATACCTTTCATTTGAATAATGGCGCCAATGCCACAATTATCATGTTCTAAAGAAGGCTCATATAAGCCTTGTGTTTTCATTTGTTTTTCTTCTTTCATTCCATATCCACCTTTCTATCAAAACCCCAGATGTGCAATCATTCTTAACATCGCTTCGTATACTTTGTCATGATCCTGGAATGCACTTAAACGAAAATAGCCTTCTCCCTGCTTACCGAAGCCAGCGCCCGGTGTCCCGACAATTTGACATTTATCTAATAAATAATCAAAGAATTCCCATGACGTAAATCCTTTTGGACACGCCATCCAGATATATGGCGATATCTTTCCACCTATATGCCATATTCCTAAATCTTTTAATGTCTTGGTTATCATTTCTGTATTTTCTAAATAATACGTAATGGCTTCTTGTATCTGTTGTTGTCCAACTGGTGTGAAAACAGCCTGTGCTCCACGTTGTACAATATAAGAAACACCATTGAATTTCGTTGACTGACGACGAAGCCATAAATCATGTAATAACACATGATCTTTTTCTAAGGCTAAAGGGACAATCGTATACCCACATCGTACACCGGTAAAACCAGCCGTCTTTGATAGTGAACAAAATTCGATTGCACATTGCTTCGCACCTTCAATTTCATAAATACTGGAAGGATATGCCTGCGTTAAGAATGCTTCATATGCGGCATCATAGAAAATAATCGCCGAATGATCATTCGCCCAATCAACCCATGCCTGTAACTGTTTCCTGTTATATGCCGCACCGGTTGGATTATTTGGTGAACACAAATAAACAATGTCCCCATTTAGATCCTCCTGTGGCATAGGCAAAAAGCCATTTTCCTTTGTCCCATGAATAAAGATGATTTTCCTGCCTGCCATCTGGTTTATATCAACGTATACTGGATAGACGGGATCTGGAATGATGATGGTATTATCAATGGAAAAGATATCCAGCATATTTCCTAAGTCGCTCTTTGCACCATCGCTGATAAAGATTTCTGCATTTTCCAATGTTACATTCTTTTTTTCATAATAC
Source organism: Absiella sp. AM09-50 (assembly GCF_003433845.1). Lineage (NCBI taxonomy): Bacteria > Bacillati > Bacillota > Erysipelotrichia > Erysipelotrichales > Erysipelotrichaceae > Amedibacterium > Absiella sp. AM09-50. Next base: position 40,863 of record NZ_QVFI01000009.1, on the reverse strand, counting down.
TTGCGTATTGCATCACGCAAAAATAGATATCCCTGTTCTTCGCCATATCCATGAAAGCTTTTTTTATCTGCCATTTCATCAACCCCATGGTGCATTGCTTCAATTACTACGGGGGCTAAAGGTAGTGTAACATCTCCTATTCCCAAAGAAATCACATCCGCATCAGGATGTTTTTTTAAATACGCTTCTTTACGCTTTTGTACCTCAGAAAAAAGATAATTTTTTTGTAATGTTAGAAAATTTTCATTGATATTCATACAGTTACCTCCATTTTTCCTTCAAATACTTCTACACAATCGCCTCTCATCAGCATACCTTCACTTGTATCTGTGATATATAGCCTGCCTCCTGTTAAACGGACTTCGATTTCTTTATTTTTCTCTAAACGATGGGTACGCACTGCTGCCGCAACAACTGCACATGCTCCCGTTCCACATGCTTGTGTTTCACCACTTCCTCTTTCCCAGACACGCATACATATTGTATGATCATCAATGATCTGTACAAACTCTGTATTGATACGATTGGGAAAACTGGTATGATATTCAAAAAAAGGTCCAATTTTCTTTAGTGGAAGATCATGAATATCCTGATGCATAAATATGATGGCATGTGGATTTCCCATGGATACACAACTGACGGTATATGTTTCATTTTGAATTTTCATCGGCTCATCCAATATGATTTTTTTTGTGGAAATTACAGGAATCTTTTCTGCCTCAAAACTAGGCTTTCCCATTTCTACAGTAACAGATGTGACCTGCTGATCCTGAATGTGAAGATGAAGCTTTTTGATTCCACTCTTGGTTTCTATTGTGATATCCTGTTTATCACATATATGATGTTCATATACATATTTTCCTACACAGCGAATCGCATTGCCACACATAGCACCTTCACTACCATCTGCATTAAACATGCGCATGCGGGCATCAGCAACATCACTTTTCTCTATACATACAATGCCATCCCCACCAATACCTTTATGGCGATCTGACAATTGATATGCTAATTTATCTATGTTTGTAAGCTTTTGATCAAAACATGGAAGGTAGATATAATCATTTCCACACCCATGCATTTTTATAAAATGAAGCATTTCTTTTTGCATTCTTCTATTCTCCTCTCACAGAAAAAAGACGCCCAACAAAAGATACCATAAGCATAAGTATCTAATATTGAACGTCTTTGTTCGCACATTACTTTACAATAAGAATATCGAAACGTCAATAGTTTTTTGAAAAATATGAAAGAAAATGCAAATTTATTTTTTTCTTTCATTTTTCTTAAAACTTTTCTTGACAAAAGTACTTCCCTATGCAATAATCACTCTCGTAAAGCAAAGGTGCTGTTGGATCAAATTCCATCAGCGCCTTTGTTTTTTTATTGAAAGGAGTGTTTATACACATGAGTGAATTAATCGTACCTAAAGCATATCAACCAAAACTGACCCTTTATGATACACAAACAGCCATTGGTATTTTAAGGCATACATTTGAGAAAGGGTTACAGGATGCATTACATTTAAAACGTGTTTCTGCCCCTTTGATCGTATCCCCGGATACAGGCATCAACGATGACTTGAATGGTATCGAACGTCCAGTATCCTTTGATATCAAAGAAGATACATCCACAGGACAGATTGTACATTCTCTTGCGAAATGGAAACGTATGGCATTATATCAGTATGGATTTAGTGTAGGTGAAGGTCTGTATACCGATATGAATGCAATCAGAAGAGATGAAGTTATGGACAATCTTCATTCCATCTATGTTGATCAATGGGATTGGGAACAAATCATTGATTCAAAAGACAGGAATATTGACACATTAAAAGAATATGTAAAGAAAATAGTTGCAGTTATCTGTGATACACAAACAGCAATGAAAGCTTTATATCCTACATTAACAACGACTCTAAGCAAAGATGTAAGCTTTATAACAAGCCAGCAGCTGGAAGATATGTATCCAAGCTTAACGCCAAAGCAACGAGAAGATGCCTATTTGAAAAAGTATAAAACTGCTTTTATTATGCAAATTGGTGATGTATTAGCATCAGGCAATAAACATGATGGCAGAGCTCCTGATTATGATGACTGGAAATTAAATGGAGATATTTTATTTTGGAATGAAACACTCCAACAAGCATTTGAGGTATCCTCTATGGGCATTCGTGTAGACAAAACAGCATTAATGGAACAGTTAAAAAAAGCAGGTTGTGAAGAACGAATGGCACTTCCATTCCATACGCTCTTATTAGAGGATGTATTACCTAGTACCATAGGTGGTGGTATTGGGCAATCCCGTATCTGTATGCTTCTGTTAGAAAAAGCACATATTGGTGAAGTACAGGTATCTTTATGGGATGATCAAACAATAAAAGGCTGTAAAGAGGCAAACATTCCCTTACTATAACTCACATTTTTTACATTTATTTCAGAAAATATTTCATTTTATACTTGACAATCTATCTAAATCAGCATATTCTATTACCATACAAACGGCAAAGGTGCTGATATGGAAACAAACTCCTATCAGCACCTTTTTCATTTGTTAAGAAACAAGGAGGAATTGTATGAATAACATCAGTGAATTATTCAGTTCTATGGTATTTAATGATACCGTGATGAAAGAAAAGCTGCCAAAAGCTACATACAAAGCTTATCATCAATGTTTATATGAAGATAAGACATTAGATGAAGAAAGCGCAAATGTCATTGCGAATGCCATGAAAGACTGGGCAATTGAAAAAGGCGCAACACACTATACACACTGGTTTCAGCCAATGACAGGTGTCACAGCAGAGAAACATGAAGCCTTTATTACACCGGAAGGCAATGATAAAATTATTATGGAATTCAGTGGTAAAGAACTGATTCAGGGTGAACCCGATGCCTCCAGCTTTCCAAGTGGAGGGTTACGTGCAACATTTGAAGCAAGAGGATACACTGCGTGGGATCCAACAAGTTATGCCTTTATCAAGGATAATGTATTATGTATCCCTACGATTTTCTGTTCCTATAATGGAGAATCTTTAGATAAGAAAACTCCGTTATTGAGAAGCCAGGAAGTGATTGATCACGCTGCCAGAAGGGTATTAAAACTATTTGGCAATCAGGTTCATCGTGTAATTACTACGGTAGGTCCTGAACAGGAATATTTCTTAATTGAAAAAGATCTGTTCTTTAAACGAAAAGATCTGGTTTATACTGGTAGAACATTATTTGGCAACAAACCGGCAAAGACACAGGAATTAGATGATCATTACTTTGGTGTCATTAAACCAAAAGTAAAAGAATTTATGGATGATCTAAATGAACAATTATGGAAATTAGGTATTTTGGCGAAAACACAACACAACGAAGTAGCACCATCCCAGCATGAACTTGCGCCAATCTTTACATTAGTCAATGTCGCAAGTGATCATAACCAGCTGACGATGGAGATATTGAAAAAAACAGCCTATCGTCATGATCTGGTCTGCTTACTACATGAAAAACCATTTGAAGGCGTGAATGGCAGTGGAAAACACAACAACTGGTCTATTGCGAGCGATACAGGAGAAAACCTGCTGGCACCTGGTCATACACCTAGTAAAAATGCTCAGTTCCTATTATTTTTGTGCGCTGTGATCAAAGCGGTTGATGAATATCAGGATTTGTTAAGGATCTCTGTATCCAGTGCTGGAAATGATCATCGTTTAGGTGCCAACGAAGCACCACCTGCAATCATTTCCATCTTCTTAGGTGATGAATTAAGCAATATTTTATCTTCTATTGAACAAGGTGTTCCTTATCGTGATAAAGATAAAGCTGTTATGAAAATCGGTATTCATACCCTGCCAGAATTCAAGCAGGATACCACTGATCGTAATCGTACATCATCTTTCGCCTTTACAGGCAATAAATTTGAATTCCGTATGTTAGGAAGCAATAAAGACATTGCCTGTACCAATGTCATATTAAATACAGCTGTCGCAGAAGAACTTTGTCAGTTTGCCGATCAACTTGAACAAGCAGAAGATTTTCAAACTGCCTTGCATGCGTTGATCAAACAGACCATCCATCAACATAAACGCATCATTTTCAATGGAGATGGATACACAGATGCATGGGTCAAAGAAGCTGAAAAGCGTGGATTATTAAATTTGAAGACAACAGCAGATGCCCTGCCTCATTATATTGATGAAAAAAACTTGCGATTATTTGAAAAACACAAAGTCTATACACGAGTCGAAGTGGCAGCCCGTTATGAAATCGGATTATCTAATTACAATCAGGTCATCCGTATTGAATCCTTAACAATGTCTAGAATTGCGAAAACTCAGATTTTACCAGCTGTTTTAAAATACAGTAAAGATTTATCCGATGAGGTCCTTCAAAAACGTATGGTTTCAAAAGATATAGACACAAGCAGTGAAGAAGCGATTATAAAACAATTAAGCAGTTATATAAAAGATTTATATCATGGGTATACTGCATTGGATGAAGCAATTGCACATCGTGATGAGCTTACATCAAATCAGGAAATCGCCAATTATAATCGGGATGTCATCCTGCCAGCCATGGCTGTCCTTCGAGAAGGTGCGGATGCATTAGAGCGTATTTGTGCTAAATCTTACTGGCCATTCCCAACTTATGGCGACTTATTATACAGCTTTTAGTTATCAAGAATTACACATAAACTTCCCTTAATATTTAAATAAAACACATCGTAATGATGTGTTTTTACTTTTTTGGTTTTCTTTCTATAATAGATTGATAATCATATAAATCTGTCACATATGCCCCATTAAAACATGCGCAACATAATTTCTCGGTATGAAACGCTTCCTTCATATCATGAATATCCAAAAAGCGAAGAGAATCAGCACCTAAATACGCACATAATTCATCTACATTCATGCGCGCCGATATCAATTCTTCATAAGACGATGTATCCACACCATATATACATGGAAAACAGATAGGTGGACTTGCGATTCTAACATGTACCTGATGAGCACCTGCCTCTTTCAGTAATTGTATGATTCGTTTACTGGTAGTCCCACGAACGATACTATCATCAATTAAAACAATATTTTTATCAGCTACAATCGAACGTACAGCGGATAACTTCATCTTGACACCACGTTCTCTTTGTTCCTGGGTTGGCTTGATAAATGTTCTCCCTACATAACGATTCTTGATCAATCCAAGTTCAAAAGGTATACGGCTTTGCTCTGCATATCCAATAGCAGCAGAAGTAGAAGAATCAGGAACCCCAACAACGATATCCGCCTGGATATCTTTATCACGTTTTGCCATAATCATACCAGATCGCTTTCTGGCATTATGTACGTTGATACCATCCAGTTCACTATCTGGTCTTGAAAAATAAACATATTCCATTGCACACATATGGTGATCACAAGCCGTTGTATAATGTGTACGAATCATGCCTTTTGGTGTAAATCCAATAATTTCACCAGGTGCTACATCATCAATATAATCCGCATTCGTCACTTGAAATGCACATGTTTCTGAGCTGACACAGACACCTTCATTCAATGAGGCAAATGACAAAGGGCGTAGTCCTTTTGCATCACGGATTGCATAAAGGCTGTCTTTTGTTAATACCAATACCGCAAATGCACCTTCGATCTGGGAAAACGCCTCCTTAATCTTCTCTAAAAACGTACCATTTGCTTTTTGTATCAGATGCAGAATAATTTCACTGTCGCTGCTGCCCTGAAAAATACTACCTTCTGCTTCCAGTTTTTTTCTTAAATTGTGCGCATTAATGATTTGTCCATTATGACAGACCGCAAATCCATCCTTCAACAGCTTTGCATACAAAGGCTGAACATTTTCCAGCTCACTGCCACCTGCTGTCGCATAACGTACATGGCCAATTGCATGAATTCCCTGTAGATCTTTTAAATGTTCTTCATGAAATACTTCACTCACCAATCCACGACGTTTTCTTATTTTCATATGCATGCCATCACTTGTTACGATTCCTGCGCCTTCCTGTCCACGATGCTGTAACGCATGTAAGCCATAATATGTAAGAAATGCCGCATCTTTATCCTTATATACTCCAAAAACGCCACATTCCTCATGCAGTACATCTTCATTCCATTCTTCCATTTTCTCATCTCCTATGATATCTTCGTATGACAGCATTTGCAATCTGTAATCTTGTCTGTTGTGTGTCCATTGCCTTCTTTTCAAGAAAACGATGGGCATCCTGTTCACTCATCTTCCCATTCTCCATTAATAGGCACTTTGCCCGGTTAATGGTTTTAATTTCTTCTATACGATGATTTAATTTTCCATTATCCTTACGTATCTTTTCCAGTTTTCGATGTGTCAATATCGCAAATTTCAATACCTGATACAAAGCAGTGGGATGTACAGGCTTAGGAATGGCCATAATACCAGCCTTTTCCATACGCCCTTGAATAAGTTCAATCTCACTATTTTGTATCAACGTCAATATACTTGCATCACTTTTTTCACTTATATCAAAACATAAAGCGTATCCTTTTTCGTCTAACAGGGGATAATTAATGATAATCAAGTCGTATGAATTTTCCAGAAAAAGACGACGTGCTTTAGAAGCATTTGTACAAAAAGTCATACTTACATCTTCTTCAATTGATAAAAACTTGCGTAAATAATCACTTAGTTTATTACTATTGGAAACAATCAGTATCCGTATCATTTTTCTATCACCCCTTTTTCATAGCATATGTCTAGCGACAATACCAGTCGATGATATCTTGTGGTAGAATATTTTTGACAAAGGAGCTCTCTCTTGCAATTTTCTTTGCGTCCGCTAATGTATTCGGCAGCTGTTGCAACAATTCATGATGTTCAAATATATCGCCTTTAACTTCCTCTACATGCATGTGTTGTTTAATTCCATCCATACCTGCTTCCACCAAAAGTGTAAAAGCCAGATAAGGATTACACATAGGATCAGGCGAACGTAGTTCAATTCTGGTATGATGCTGATCAGCTGCTGGAATACGTATTAAAGCAGACCGGTTATTCCTGCTGTATGCAATATATTTGGGTGCCTTATCTTTTCCAAGACGATCATAAGATTCCTCCATAGGATTTAAAAAGGCTGTAATTTCTCGTATATGATATAAAATACCAGCGATAAATGCATGCAATGTATCTTCAGAAACTACGAATAAATTTTCTCCGTTTTGATATAAGGAAAGATTAAGGTGTAATCCGTTCCCCGCAGCCCCTGCCATTGGTTTTGGTGAAAAATCCGCCTTTAAACCATTTTGTAATGCAACAACATCTACGACGTTCTTAAATGTCATTAGATTATCACAGGCACTCATAATTTCATCAAATTTAAAGTCAATTTCATTTTGTCCAGGTCCATGTTCATGATGACTGCTTTCAGGGATGATATCCATTTCTTCAAGCTCTAGACAGATTTCTCGACGCACATTTTCACCTTTATCCAAAGGTGCGATATCACAATATCCAGCGTGATCATAAGGTACTTTTGTAGGATTTTCATCATCGTCCCGTAAAAATAAATAAAATTCGCATTCTGTACCCGCCATGAATTCATAACCTGATTCCTGGTATTTGCTTAATGTACGATATAAAATCTTACGGCAATCCAATTCAAAAGCTTCACCATTTAAATAACGGATATCGCAATACATGCGTACCACTCTGCCGCTTTGAGGTCGCCATGGCAAAATTGCCAGAGTAGAAATATCAGGAACCAAAAATAAATCTGAATCCGCAATACTCTTAAATCCATCTATCGCGGATGCGTCAAAACTCATACCTGTTGTTAATGCCCTAGACAATTCATTAGGCATAATGGAAATATTTTTTTGCCTTCCAAGTAAATCAAAAAAAGCCAGTCGAATGAATTTCACATCATATTCTTCAATAAAATCCATCATATCGTTTTCTGTAGTAACCATAAGCATTTCTCCTTTTTTACGAAAAAAAGGCGTCAAAGAAATACGAAAACACTTTATGTTTCCTCTTTTGAACGCCTTTGTTCGATACACTAATTTTACAGAATTATGCTTTCTGTGTCAAATTTTTTTTACTACTTTTTTACAATCCTATGACCAAACTATTTTCCTATTTACAGCTTTATCTGAACGAATGCAACACATGATGCGAAAGAAGAGAAATCAAACATATTCGTTTCAAACGTTGATAATATTCTCCTAATAATACAAAAAGCCTGAACTATTCAGGCTTTTATTAAATACTTAATTGTATTGTGTACTATACTATTCTACACCAATGATGAAGCTGTAAACTGGTTGTTCCCCATTATTTACTTCTACTTCAACATCATATTTATCTTCGATATAAGATACAATTTCATTTGCTTCTTCTTCTTTTACATCTTCACCATAGATCAATGTCACGATTTCACTGTCATCATCTATCATGGTATCAATTAATTGACGCGTTGTTTCCATTTTATCAGGAAGAGATACAACAATATCTTTTTCCTTAATACCCATAAACTCTCCAGCTTTGATTTCCATTCCTTCAAATGTTGTATCTTTGATTGCATATGTTACCTGACCAGTTTTCACAAGTTCGATAGCATCGCTCATTTCAGATAAGTTCATATCGAAATCAACATCTGGATTAAACATAATACAAGCACTTAATCCCTGAGGAATCGTCTTTGTTGGAATCACATGAATATTTTGATCTTCACAAACAGTTGCGGCTTGCTGAGCAGCAAGTACAATATTAGAATTGTTTGGTAGAATGAAGATATTATCTGCATTTACCTTATGAACAGCTTCTACAAAATCTTCTGTAGAAGGATTCATCGTCTGACCACCACTAATGACATAATCAGCACGCAATTCTGTAAACATCTCTTTTAAGCCTTCTCCTGCAGCAACCGTAATGATTGCATATTTAGATCTAGGTTTTTCTTCTTCTTCAACCTTTTCTACAGTCGCATTCATCATGATATTCTCATGCTGCTCCTGCATATTTTCAACTTTTAATTTTGCAAATTCACCATAACGCTGTCCAAGATTTAAAGCATCTCCTGGTGTTAAAGTATGAACATGTACTTTTACGATATCATCATCACGAACACATACGATAGAATTACCAATACGAGCAAGTGAGTCACGTAATGCTTCTTCTTTGAAAGTCATTTGTGCATGTTCACTTAAACGGATAATGAATTCTGTACAATAACCATATTCTTCACTTTCCATTCCAGCGCCGGCAACTTCACTGGTACCTGTACTTTCTTCTTTCTGAATAACTGTTCCTTTTAATGCGGAAACAAATCCTTCAAAAATTGTGACTAAACCAGCACCACCACTATCCACAACACCAACTTCTGCCAAAACAGGCAATAATTCTGGTGTACGTTTCAAACTTTCTTTTGCTTCTTCTAACATTTTTTCCATAACCTGTAAACAAGTTACATTTTCTGTAGAAGTCGCATAAGCATATGTGTAATCCGCTGCTTCACGTACAACTGTTAAAATAGTTCCCTCTACTGGACGCATAACGGCTTTATAAGCAACACGACTTCCTGTCACAAGCGCATTGGCAAGCTGGAAACCATTGATCTCACGCATACCATCAACACCCTGATACAAACCACGGAAAATCTGTGATGTGATAACACCTGAGTTACCACGTGCCCCCATCAATAATCCTTTTGATAATACTTTTGCGATTTCACATACATCATCACTTGTACATGCAAGTGCTTCTTTTACACCAGCATTAAATGTCAATGACATGTTTGTTCCGGTATCCCCATCTGGAACAGGGAATACGTTTAATGCGTCGATTTCACTGAATTTGTTGGTTAACAGATTTGCTCCGCTTGCCAGCATATCCTTAAATATTTGTCCATTAATTATTTCCATAGTGCTCTACCTACTTCATTACTTTCACATCTTGTACATAAACATTGATTTTTTCAAAGTCCAGTTCCAATGATTTTTCCAATGTATATTTAACACGTTCCTGTACTTCATGAACGACCTCGCTGATCTTCACTCCATGTGAAACGATAATGTATAAATCTAGTTCCAATGCGTTATCTTTCTGATTGACAACGACACCTTTTGCGTAATTTTCTTTTCCCAGCAATTCAGCAATTCCATCTTTTACAAACTTCTGGCTTGCCATTCCAACAACACCATAACATTCGCTTACGACACCACCAGCCAAAGATGCGATTGCATCGATAGAAATATTGATATTTCCATACTGTGTACTTTTAGAGATTGACATAATATTCCTCCTTACATCTTAGTTATTATATCAAATAACCTTAGAAATTCCAACTAATCTATATGAAATCCATGATTTTTAGGTTAAAATGACGAACAATCTTCTGTATGAATGTTTGCTGTAGCATCATCCATCACTACACAAAGACGTTTCTTTTTCCCTTCTTTGATATTTTTCAATACCACTTCCTTATAATCCTTTAACAATGGCATGGAAGCATAATCCGTATATATAAAGTTTCCATCCTGCATAACAAGTTTTACCATGTTTGCATCATAGCTTGCTTTATACGGGTGTATTTCAGATATCATGGATATCATTTCTTGTGATACTTCACGGTCTTTCACGGCAAAGCTTTTTGCCAGATTTACTAACTGCTTGTCGTCAAAACCATCAATCAAAGGAAAGTTTGCGATAACAGAAAGATTATCCTGTGTGATTTCTTTAGTAGATCCATCCTCCAGCAATACATAGTTTTTTTCATCTTTCACGAAATATCCTATACTTGTTTTTTCTTTGATATGGATATGAATGGATCCGTTAGCTTTTGTTACCTCTGCATCCTTTATCATGTCATCCTGTTTCAGTTTATATTCAATATACAGCTTTGGCATGACTATGTATCTGGTATTATAAGAAAGATTTGCTTTCTTCAATACCATATTTTTCGTGTAAAACAAATTGCCATTTACATCCAGACTTTTTACCTTACTGGAATCACTTGTAAAATACAAAGCTCCACTCAGCAATAAGACGGATAAAACAATCAGACGAATCTTTCTGCGTCTTTTTTTACGTTTCTTTTTTTTATTCTGCAAGGCAAGAAACTTGGCTTCGACATCGTTATATAATAAATCGTTTATATCTTCCAATTAAAGCGCTCAACTTCCGTTATCAAATCAATGCCGAATCGTTCCTTGACTTCTTTTTGAATCATTTCTACCAGTTCTTTGATATCCTTAGCACTTGCCCCATCATCGTTAACGATGAAATTGGCGTGTTTATCACTCACCATTGCACCACCGATTTTCTTACCACGAAAACCGATTTTTTCAATCAATTCCCAAGCCTGTGCACTTTCAGGATTACGAAACATACTGCCAGCACTTGGCTTATCCAGTGGTTGTGAATCCATTCTACGCTTTCTGCGGGAATCCATTAAATCACGAATTTCTTTTTGATCACCAGGCTGTAATTTCATACGTGCTCCTAAAATAATCCAGTCACGGTGTACCTGGAAATCACTGTGGCGATAGTGAAAATCAAGTTCTTCTTTTGGGATTTTCACAATTGTGCCATCTTTTAAAGCATATACTTCTTCAATAATCTGTGAAAAATCACTCTTATATGCACCAGCATTCATAAAGATTGCTCCACCAATGGTTCCTGGTATCCCACTTGCAAATTCAAGTCCGCTAAAGGAATTTTTCATTGCTTCATGAGCCAGCAATACAGTACTACATCCAGCCTGAGCAACAACGGTGCCATCTTCTTCAAAATAGCTATCCGTAAAATAACGGTCTAAATTGATGATTGCACCCTCATAATCATCATCACTACACAGGATATTGCTTCCCTTGCCAAATATTTTTACAGGAATCTGTTCTTCTTTCAGGATATCCAATATTCTAAGTAAGCCCAACTCACTTTTTGGATAAATATAATATTTACAGTTCCCGCCAATACGAAAAGTCGTTTTCTTGCTTAACGAGATATTACTTTCTACATCTCCATAAGCCTGTAAGCGTTTCTCTAATATCATTTATCTTTCACCTTTACCATTTCTTCACACCATGCCAATATATCCGAACTTGCGTTTGGTTTCCCTAAAGACAAAGCGTTTTCTCTCATCGTTTTTTGTAATTCACGATTACCCATAATCTGATTGATTTTTTCTTTCAGCGTATTCGCATTCAAATCTTTTTCTTCAATCATAAATGCAGCATGCTGATCAACCAGTACTGAAGCGTTATAAAACTGATGGTTATGTGCAACATATGGACTTGGAATTAAAATACTTGGCGTCCCTAATGCCGTAATTTCTGCGGCTGTTGTCGCCCCAGCACGACATACGATCAAATCAACATGTTCCATAATTTCCAGCTGTTTCACATAATCAACAACAATAATATTTTTCTGATGAACACTTGCCTTGATTTCTTTGTAATTGTTCTTTCCTGTCACAAAAAGAATCTGATATTTTTCATCAACCTGTGGAAGTGCATCCTTCATAATTTCGTTTACACTGGTACTACCCAAAGATCCCATAACCACCAAAATAGTCGGTTTTTCCATTGATAAGCCCAATGATGTAAAATATTGTGCATCAAATTTTACATTGATTGCACTTGTTGCACGAGGATTTCCAAGCAGACGAGTATGTTCTCTGCCAAATTCCTCATAGCATTTTTCATAACAAATAACGATTCCATCCATCTTTTTTGCGACCATTTTATTTGAAACACCAACAATAGAATTTTGTTCATGTATCATCGTTTTTACATGGCGTTTATGTGCAGCAAGCATGACTGGTGCACTGACATAACCTCCAAATCCAATCGCAATATCTGGTTGAAACTCGTCTATGATGCGAAGTGCCTTTCGATAAGCCTTCATCATTAACAGAATGGCTTTTGCCTTCTGCATTGGATTGCCTACTAATCCACTGGCATGCAGTGCACGAAATGCATATCCTTGTGCAGGTACCACTTCACTTTCCATTCGATCATCGTTCCCTACGAATAGAATTTCTATATCTTTATATTGACTTTTGGCAGCATCCGCTAACGCCAGGGCAGGATAAATATGTCCCCCTGTGCCACCTGTGGCAATCAGCATTCTCATCTCATCACTCCTTGTTTTTTATTATACCATGTATCTTGTATTTCCGTTAGTATTTTTTGTGTTTTTCTATTACTCTTCATTCGCAATACTGGCGAGTAACCCCATACTTCCCATCATAACCACAAGCGAGCTTCCACCATAGGAAATAAATGGAAGTGTGATGCCCGTTACTGGAAATAAGCCGACAACAACGCCTAAATTGATCATTACCTGAATGGCGAACAATGAAATCAATCCTATCGCTACATAACATAAATAGGGATCCACACAGTTTTTCGCAATCTTTACACCTTCATAAATAACTAGCAGGAATAGCAGAATCAAAAACACACATCCGATAAAGCCAAATTCTTCCGCAAATATCGCAAATATAAAATCAGTCTGTGGCTCTGGAAGATAAAAATGCTTCTGCATACTGTTATCAAAACCAACACCTAAGATGCCGCCAGGACTTATCGCAAATAAAGATTGTATGATTTGAAATCCTGCACCTAATGGATCTTTCCATGGGTCCAGAAAAGATGTGATACGGGCAAGTCGATAAGGTGCAGATAATATTAAACCACCCAATCCCGCAACACCCAGCATTCCTACTCTCACAAAATAAGAGATTGGTGAATCTGCGGCCAGCACCATAACAACAATAGAACATACCATAACGATTCCACTGCCAAAATCCGGCTGAAGAAGAATTAATCCAAAGCCTAATGCTACCAAAAAACATGGAAAGATTAAATCTTTTTTAAACGTTTTGATACGATAGCGTTTTGCCAGATGATCTGCGACATATAAGATGATGGCGATTTTGAAAAATTCTGATGGCTGTATCAAAAATGACCCAACCCCAAACCAGCTTCGTGATCCGTTTCGCTGTACACCTAAGCCCGGTATTAAAACCAACAATAATGCAACTGTACAAATGATAAAGAAGATTTTCGCATGTCCTCTTAATTTTGTTAAAGATATTTTACTGCTCATCCACATCACAAAGAATCCAATCAACGCAAACACTGCCTGACGGCTCATAAAATACATGGAATCGTTGAATTTTGCATGTGCCCATACACGAGAACTACTGCCAACCATGATGACACCAATCACAACCAGTATTAATATCTCAATTGTTAGTCGTCTGCTTTTTTTATTGAACATGAGAAACCACCTCATCCAAGTGTATGCGAAAAAGCAAAAAAAAAGTAGTTTTTCTACTTTTTTCATGTAAAGCAACAACCATTACGATTGCTCATATTTTTCAATATAACATTCATGTTCTTTTGTAGTCTTATCATAATTGATAACTACTAACAACAAATTATCCAAATAATGTTTTAATACGTTTGGATAATTCTTATTCTTGATTTGTGAGATTGCAGTATCTACATTTTTATCATATTTTAATTCAACTATCATGGCTGGCTTATCATCTTTAGGGATGAAAGCAATATCTGCAAATCCTTTTCCCGTTGGTAATTCTCGAATAATCGTGTAATGCTCTTTCGCAGTGATATAAGCAAGACTGATTGTATAGGAAAGTGCATTTTCATCATTGTACTGCAAAATGCTTGTTTCATAATGTGAATTTTGAATATATTTCGCAACTTTATCACTGTCCATATTCCATGTAGCTTCCAACAAATCATTTGCATTTTTAAATAACGATGTCACGATGCCCCAATTAGAGTTTTTAATAGAAGTGATAAATGTTCCCTTAACTTCATTATTAGGTATATAAACTGTGCTTTTTGTTGAATCGTATCCAAGGTATCCTAAATGAATCAATAATGTAAAAACATCATCTTTCGACTTGAATGTAGTCATATCATTTTGGAATGATGAGGTATCTACTTTCACTTCATCCCCTGCAATCATAGAAATAATATTATCTTTCATTCCATCTAAATTTAAATCAATATATTTTTGTAATGCCTCAAATGTTTCTGTCTGGCTCCAGTAGTTTCTAAACTTTCCTGATTCAATGGATGAAGTTACAGAACGAGGTGAATAGATTGATACATTTTCTTCTAAATGATATCCGTTGTACCAGTATTGCATTGTAGAGAAATCAACATGATATTTCTCACATAGTGCACGGACTTCTTCCTCTGTAAATCCCATAAATTTAGAATAAGATTCAGGCTGAAGCATGGATATTTCATCGAACATATTCAATGCACTATGTGTACCATATTTTTTAATAGGCAAAATTCCAGTCATATAAGCCAGTTCTACATAGGGTTGGTCCTTTAATAAGTTTCTTAGATAGTCGAGATAACGCTCTTGTTCTTTTTTATCACGTTTAAATTCTCTGAAAATACAATCCCATTCATCAATAACAAAGATAAATGACTGATTATAATCGCTGTAGATTCGCTTTAGATAATTTTTTATATTTGGTGTAATTACATGTACATCATACTCTTTGGATAGCTCATAAATAACTTCTTGATTTAGAATGTCTAGCATATCTGATATGGAAGTTGAATCACTCAAGAATTCCTGCATATTCAAATGAATGACATTGTGCTGATTCAGATGCTTTTCATAGTTGTTCGTTGACACAACTTTCAAAGAATCAAACAGTTTATGAGAATCACACCCTTTTGAATAATAGGCAACTAACATATTGGCATCCGTACTTTTACCGAATCTTCTCGGTCTAGACACACAAACGAATTTTTGCTTTGTTTTTATTCTACAATTTATTTTTTCAATCAATAGAGATTTATCCACCATCAAAGTCGAATTAACCAATTCTTGGTATTGATCATTATTCGGATTTAAGTAAATACCCATTCCACATCATCCTTTCTTTGCTTATTATATCATTTTTATCACTATAAAGCACTTGTTTTCAAACGGTAACAACTTAATAATTTTTTGTTTTTTATATCTGAATAAAAATTAGGTTGTCAACAATAGTGCGAACAACCCTTTATAAATATTCATACCACCTTTCTTTGCTAATAAGCATATGTAATTTATTTTTTCCCAATGGATATATTGTAATGATATTTATATTCAGTGTTACATGATCGTTTTGCCCTTGAACATTTTCTTGCATGAACATATCCATATTTATGATAATGTAATTCAGAATTTCCAAAATGTCCTTTTTCCGGTCTTACTTTAAATCGTTCTTTTAAAAAAATAATTTCCCAATCATCATTACTGAAGAACTTGGGAACTTCTCCAACCCTTGGATACAAATTAACTGGATACTTTTCATTATCATCTTCATCAACCGCCATTCAATAATGTAAATATAGCCCGTATCACATCTTTTCTGGATCCATGGAAAGATCCATTAGGTGTAGGATTTCAAATCATACAATCTTTATTTGTGATAAGTCCTGGAGGTATCTTAGGTGTTGGCTTTGATAACAGTATGCAGAATCATTAATATCAGTTGTAAATGAAGGCGGAGAAAAGTCGATAAGGGGCAGATAATATTAAACCACCCAATCCCGCAATCCCCAGCATTCCTACTCTCACAAAATAAGAGATTGGTGAATCTGCGGCCAGTACCATAACAACAATAGAACAAACCATAACGATTCCACTGCCAAAATCGGGCTGAAGAAGAATTAATCCAAAGCCTAGTGCTACCAGAAAACATGGAAAGATTAAATCTTTTTTAAACTTTTTGATACGATAGCGTTTTGCCAGATGATCTGCGACATATAAGATGATGGCGATTTTGAAAAATTCTGATGGCTGTATCAAAAATGACCCAACCCCAAACCAGCTTCGTGATCCGTTTCGCTGTACACCTAAGCCCGGTATTAAAACCAACAATAATGCAACTGTACAAATGATAAAGAAGATTTTCGCATGTCCTCTTAATTTTGTTAAAGATATTTTACTGCTCATCCACATCACAAAGAATCCAATCAACGCAAACACTGCCTGACGGCTCATAAAATACATGGAATCGTTGAATTTTGCATGTGCCCATACACGAGAACTACTGCCAACCATGATGACACCAATCACAACCAGTATTAATATCTCAATTGTTAGTCGTCTGCTTTTTTTATTGAACATGGGAAACCACCTCATCCAAGTGTATGCGAAAAAGCAAAAAAAAGTAGTTTTTCTACTTTTTTCATGTTTCCTTAGTGATTGGTTTCTTTCAAAATATACCTTGTATTTTTTGACGCACCAATCCTTGTGATTATATTTTTATCTATCATTTCTTTTAATATCGCACGTGCCCTTCTTTGTTTTACTCCTAATAGATTTTCCACTTCAACCGTGGTAACTTCACCTTTTTCTACAATTCGTTTATAAATAATTTGTTGCTGCTTTGTTAACTCGACTTTAATATAGTTGCCAACACTTTTTAGTAATCCATTATCACTTTCCGGCACTTTTTCGGCACTTTTTCGGCACTTTGCCATCGCTTTCCGGCATCTCTATTTTTAGATATCTATATCATTTTTTCTTTGAATTTCTTCAATTTTGTTTTCAATAAACGTCACAACATCCATCAGTTTTAAATCATCAGAATGGATCATCAAACGATCTAATTGAAGAGATTCACCTATCAGAATACATAATCCACCTTTTTCTTCATTCCCTGTAAACTGATAACGAACACCAAGGAATTCTCCTTGTATAATCATCCGTATCTGTATCTTGTTTGATTACTTCTTTTTCCCCATGAAGAATCAATTCACTTAATTCTATGGAACGCATATAAATATAATTTTCCAGTATTTTTAATCGCTCATCACTCAAATTATAGTGTGGATGCTTATAGAAATGAAAATTATACAGTTTCTTTAGATATTTTATATCCTCATGATCACAAAACCATGTAATCAGTTTTTCATGCGTTGCTCCAAGCGCTGATTGACTATGTGCTATCTTGTATTCATCAAAGCGTTTTTTATTCATAATATCTTCATCTTTCAAATAAGAGAATAATGAAATACCATGGTCAAATAAAGGCGCAAACCCTGTAAATTTATTTGTTGCATTATTTTTTAGTAATCCAAAATTGCCAAAGTGACGATCTTCATTTAATATCAATGCATCAAACAAAATCATGTGCTTAAAATCTTTTACAAAGCCTAACTTTTTGACTTTATCCACTAGGCATGAAATAGAATATTCTTCCAATACATGACCAATAGGTACATAAGATATATCTTTTGATGTAAAGTTTTCACAAACAGATGCCAATATGCCTTTCCAAATTTCTAAATCATATGAAACATGTATAATTCCCATAGCCTTCGCTACTTGTGCTGCATAACATTCTGAATAAGGTTCTCTTCCTCCATTTGAATATAGTTCTGCATTTATTCCCCCTTTATATAAATATAAAGTATTTTGCACTCTTTTCCATGCTTTTGGCAACATACCATTGGTTGTCATTTCTGGACTAGGGCTAAGTTCTTTAAGTGTTTCACTGTATCCGGTAAATGCCACCAAGCTTAATGCCTCTGAAAAACTATTATCATAAAGATTATAATCATCAAAGCGTCCATGAAAGTCTTCTTCTACCACCCAATAGATATCATTCACAGACAATGCCATGCAGATTTTCAAAGATTCTTCTAAGTCATTTTCATTTAATCCCTGACTCATCAATATTTCTTTTACAAACGCTCGATTACGAGGAATCATTCTGCTCTTCAACCATAATCAAATACATCCTTGCTTTTCCATAATATTTCCACAATCATTTCATCATAAAAATTCTTATGCATCTCAAACTTGATAAGCTCTTTATCATATTTTTTTAAAATAAACACACTCATTTTTAAACCTCCCTTCTTTACAAAATCAGGCACAAAGTCATTTCTTCGTGCCTTTTATATTATTTTTTATTTTCTTTTACTTTATATTCTCCATTCCATGGTACCATCTTCGCATGCAACAAATATCTGGCATCACTTGCTTCCCCATTAACTTCATAGGAACAGGTTGATAATGTAATCATACGATCACTTGCATTCATTTCGACATCTCGTTTGTTTTCTGCCAAGCCTTTAATCATATCAATATATGCTAAATAGCTTTGTTCATCTCCGGAATATGTGGTATAAGATGGACTGCCATCTTTTGTAGAATACATACTGATGACTTCACAACGATAATTGCCATCTGGTGTAAACAGATATACATATGGATGAGATGTATAGAATCCAGCATCCTTAAAATTTTCTAATTCCGCAAACATCGTTCCATGTTTAACATTATGTCCAAAAATAAAAGTGTTATTATCCTTAAATTCACCATTTGCCTGATAATCCATGAAAATCGCACCCGCATAGTTTTCAGCCTTTAAAAAAGTATGTGTCAAATAGAAAGAATTATCACTTCCATGAACGATGGGATAATTGATATCCGTATCAGGAATAATGATCCATCCAACAATTTCAGGATTTGCTTCTTTTAAAGCCTTCCAGTTGATTGTAAAAGGTTCTTCTTCCGGTTTCGGTTTTTCTGGTATCTCTGCAATATTAATTAATTCCGCTTTTTCTTTTCCTTCTTCATGATTTTGAGAAAATATATCATACAGCTGGTATCCACTATAAATGAACACCCCCAGTGCAATTACAAATAAAATACGCCATATCCATGGATTTTTCTTTTTTCCTGATTTTTTACTCATGCGAATCACTCCTCGTGTTTTATTTTACCATATATTTTACATACTGCCATTCCATTTGATATAATAAGAAAAATAAGATTTATGCAAATAGATAAGAAATGTGCAATTTTGATTTACAAAGTTTTTTGATTGTGCTATCATACATTTAGACATTTATCTAAATGTTCTAGTCGAGGTGATGAAATGGGATTTCAGGAAACTTTTAAAGCGTTATCTGATCCTACTAGAAGGGAGATCATCACGTTGTTGAAGGATGGAAAAATGAGTGCTGGTGAAATCGTCTCGCACTTTTCTATGACAAACGCAACTATCTCCCACCATCTGTCAGTTCTTAAGCAGGCTGATTTGATCAGTGATGAGCGAATCGGCAAGCATATTTATTATGAGCTGAATACCAGTGTGATTGATGAAATCATAGGATGGATCACATCTTTGAGGAAAGGAAATGAATGATATGGGGAAACAGAAAATCTTTTATGTATTATTCTTTGGCATGATCATTGTGAACCTTTTATTTTACACAAAACTGCCTGATCAAATTCCTGTCCATTGGAATTTAAACGGTCAGATTGATGATTATGCATCAAAATTATTTATCTTCTTTCCAGCAGTATTCTTATTATTGATGAAAATCGGTTTTGCTATCTTGAAGTATATTGATCCAAAAGGCAGCAACTACGAACGTTTCAAACATACATTGGAAGTGATTCAATTAGCAGTTTACCTATTTATTTTTTGTTTATGGGTAATCACGTGGGTTGCATGTTTTGATCCTGATTTAATCAATATCTCTTTTATGATGAGTTTATTATGTGGTGCTGTATTCACAATCATGGGTAATTTGATGCCAAAGTTTAAAACAAATTATTTCATTGGTATCAAAACACCATGGACATTATCCAATGAAACCGTATGGATGAAAACCCATCGCATGGCAGGAAAGCTTTGGTTCTTTGGTGGAATCCTGATGATTATCATAACTATGTTTCTTAAAAGCAGTCACATGATCATGGACTTATTTATGATTACTATTTGTATATTAGCAATTGCTCCTTGTATCTACTCTTATGTATTATATCGTAAAATCACACAAAACGTGTGAAAGAAAGGATGAACAACATGATTGAAATTAAAAATGTCACAAAAGTATATGGAGGAAAACATAAAGCCGTTGATGCTATTTCATTAACGATACCAACTGGTGAAATCATAGGCTTTATCGGACCAAATGGTGCAGGTAAAACCACAACGATCAAAATGATTACTGGTGTATTGAATCCAGATGAAGGGGAAATTTTAATCAATGGCAAAAACATTGTAAAAGAGCCATTAGAAGCAAAAAAAGAATTTGGCATCGTACCTGACAACGCAGATATCTTCTTGCGTTTAAAAGGAATCGAATATTTAAATTTTATGGGCGATATTTATGAAGTAGAAAGCAATGTAAGAAAAGAGCGTATTGCACATCTTGCGAAAGTATTTGAAATGGAAAATGCTTTAAATGATAAGATCTTATCTTATTCTCATGGTATGCGTCAGAAAATTGTCATTATGGGTGTATTGATTTCTGATCCAAATGTATGGATTCTGGATGAACCAATGACTGGTCTTGATCCACAATCTTCTTACTCATTAAAAGAAATGATGAAGGAGCATGCTGCCAAAGGCAATACAGTATTCTTCTCTACTCACGTTTTGGAAGTTGCGGAAAAGCTTTGTGATAAAGTTGCGATCATTGATAAAGGTCATATCATTTTCTTTGGCACTTTGGAAGAATTACAAGCACAGCATCCTGATTGTGATTCTCTGGAATCCTTATTCTTAGAGGTCATTCAACATGCGTAAGTTTTTATCTCTGACCAAAGTTCTTGTCAAGAATACAATGGGGTCATTAACGGATGGAAAAAGTAAAAAAGGATTCCAGATCTTTATGTATATCATCTTATTCATCTGTTGTTTCCCTATGGTATTTGTATTCTATTACATGTTTGATGAACTAATTAAAGTCTTAGCACAAATTCACCAGGAAGGTGTAATGATTGGTTTTGGATTCCAGATTGCAAATTTCGTCACATTCTTATTTTCTATCTTTCTGATTCCAAGTGTCTTTTATTTCAGTAAAGACAGTGAAACATTATTGTCCCTGCCTATTAAGCCACAGACCATTCTGGCAAGTAAGTTTACGGTCTGTCTGATTTATGAATATATATTCTCTTTGGCAGTTGCGATTCCCTTACTTGTGGCATATGTACACAATGTAGATGTTACCCCTTTATTCTATATTTTTGCTGTGATTGTAGTTTTAACACTACCTGTTTATCCACTAATTTTAAGCAGTATCATTTCAATGTTAGTTATGCGTTTTGTGCCATTCTTTAAGAATCGTGATCGTTTTAATATGATTGGTGGTATCGTAGCAGTTATAATCGCCATGGGATTTAGTTATTTCATGAATTCTGAGAGTATGCAAAATATAGAGCCACAACAGTTGATATCTATCTTGATGGATGGAAATAATTCCTTGATCAATATGTTGTCTTTGATCTTCCCTGGTGTCCCATACGCCGCAAAGGCCTTGTATAACGCTGATATTCTCTCATTTATCATAAATATCGTTATCACCATTGCCGCAGTAGCATGCTTCTTGTTTATTGGCAAAATGGTATATTTCAAAGGTGCTATTGGATTTAATGAAACCGGAAGCAATCGTAAGAAATTATCTGACAAAGAATTTGATAAAACAACACATCAGAAAAACAAGGTACAGACCTATATGATGAAAGAATTCAAATTATTGATCCGCACCCCTGTATATTTCTTGAATTGTATTGGTACAAGTGCTATCATGCCTATTGTATTTATCATCATATACTTTACAAGTGCATCGGACATAGATTTATCTGCATTATCAGGATTCTCTTTTGAAGGCTTTTTGCCTTATGCCGTTTTAATTGGTCTTGCTGGTGGTATCCTGTTTGCGAATATGAATCTGATTTCAGCGACAGCTATTTCTCGTGAAGGCAGCAATGTGATGTTTATGAAATACATTCCGATGGAATTTAAGCAGCAGATTCATGCGAAAACAAACTGCGGTATTATCGTTTCCCTGATTTCCATGCTGGTTACGGTAATTATCGCCTATGTGATTTTCCCTTACCTGCCAATCTATTATTATATTGTTTGTTTCTTGGCAAGTATCATTACGACACTTTTAGGAAATTATGCTGGTATCTTAGTAGATATGGCACATCCAAAGCTTGTTTGGGAACAGGAAGCTGCCGCTGTTAAACAAAACATGACCGCAATGATTGCCATGATGGGTGGTATGGCTTTATGTGGTTTAATGGTATTTGCAGTATTTATGTTACCATTTGATGATATCACAATGACTACTACCCTTGTTACTGTGGTATGTATTGCTTTAACACTTGTACTTCGTATACTTGTTGATAAATCCGCAAAAAAACTATTTGAAAGGATTTAATACACATGAAAAACGTACTATTATATTTTGGTGCAAACCCTGAAAAGAAAGACAATGTTTGTAAAATATTAGAAGATTTACATTTAACTCCGATTGTTGTAAGTGATGAAGAAAACAGCCAGCAGGTGGGATATCTGATGAAACTTGCAGACTTTACGAAGCAATCAGAAAAAGGTGAACGTATCGCTATGGATTTGATGGTATTTGAAGACGTGGATGATGATACCATTAGAGAATTCACAAAATTCAGTAAGTTATTACATTGTGAAATGCCACAAAAAGCAATGCTTACCGAACACAACAAAAACTGGAAGCTATGTGATCTATTACAAGAAATCGAAAAGGAACACGCCTATTTCGCTTATGTAGAAAAGATTCACACCATGTTAAATGAAAGTCAACATCTAATCATTGATGATTATACCAAAGACTCCTGGAAAGCTTACGAAACAGCCTTCTACGCAGCCTATGATGCCATCCAGAAGCAATGTTCTATGGATGAGATAAAAGCTGTCTATGAGCGTTTCTATAAGGCTAAGGAAGGATTGAAAAAAGCATAAAAATAAACCCCGTCAAAATGAATTGGCGGGGTTTATTTTATATATTGCCTTTTAGATATGAGATGATATCTACTATTTGAATATTATTCGTTGATAGTTTTTTCGCA
Source organism: Absiella sp. AM09-50 (assembly GCF_003433845.1). Taxonomy (NCBI): domain Bacteria; kingdom Bacillati; phylum Bacillota; class Erysipelotrichia; order Erysipelotrichales; family Erysipelotrichaceae; genus Amedibacterium; species Absiella sp. AM09-50. The sequence goes on along the minus strand of NZ_QVFI01000009.1, from coordinate 16,969 downwards.
AGGCTTATTAACTGATTATATGTTAACTCATTACATTTTTCAATATCAAGCAAGATGCGGTATGCAATAGATAACTCATTAATAGAAAAGCCATATTTTTCATGAAACAGTTCTTCTTAATTTGCTAAATACATTGCCTTATATTGTAATTTCCAATACATTCCACATGCCTTTTGTCTAACTTTATCATCGCTACTCTCTAATGATTTTTCTCTACAATCTTTTTCACCATGGAATCATCAAAGATAAGTTCTTGTTCATACTCTTTCATGGATGCCTTGTAAAAGTCATGAAATTTTTCTTTAAATGCATGAAATGCATCTACAACATCTGTCATTAGATTAATTTACAAAACTCAACATTTTTCTTTAGTTCTTCTTCTGTCATATTCTTGGGAATCATACTCATGTTCCTCCTATTCTTTAAGGAAATTATAACACTCAGTATTTTCTGCTTCAATATAATATTTTTAAAAATTAATTAATTGGCGCCTGAAACGATTGTTTTCGGTTCTAACCATAAAGTAAAGACAACATGATATTTTAGAAGATTTACATTTAACTTTAATTCAAAAAGTGATATGTTGTATTTGAAGATGCTAATGATGACATTAGAAAATTCACGAAATTTACTAAACTACTTCATTGTGAAATGCAAAAAAACTATATTCATCAAACATAACAAAAACTGGAAGTTGTAGGATCTATTAAAAGAAATAGAAAAAGAACACGTCTATTTCTCTTATGTAGAAAAGATTTATAGCTCATTAAAAATGAAAAGAGCAAAAACTGTCTATGAGCGTTTCTACGGACTAAAACGATTGTTTAAAAAAATCTGAAAAATTGATAATGTAATTCTTATTAGCATATTAAAAAATTATTATCCTATATGTACACAACAAAACGCATTTAATTTCATATTTCTTATTTTTAACCTAATTCAACAAATCCAGTTTATTCATTACTACATTCTTCATTAATTTTATTTTTCATTTGTAATATAATTGATTCAATTTGATGTTTTTTTTACATTCATCTTCTCGGATGTTAATTATATTGCTTCAATATTCTATTTGTTCTTCCATATTTTGTCTTGGCATTAACAGTACCTCCTTCATCTTATTTGAATTTTATAAGATTCAGTTAACGTTTACTAGCTACGAGTTATTTGATGTTTACTTCGTAAAATAGTCCTAAAAAAAGACACAGATCATAATTTTCTGTGTATTCTATACTTTGTTCTGATAATATTCTATTAAAAACAGCATTTACAAAAAGTAATATGATACTATTTTAGTTTAACTAATTTTAATATATATTTAAAATTTAATAAACACTCAACTAATGCAATTAAAATCATCATAATTGTACAATATACGTTTTTTTGATAAAATAATGCAAATATAACTATCATTAATATAACGCTTTTAAACATATATTTTCTATCCAAATGGATATCAATCATTTTTTTGATGTCAAAATGTCGATAAATAGCCATAACAGCATACGCAATTAAAGTTGAAATTGATGCAGCATATAAACCAATATAACTAATTAACAATAGATTAATTATTATATTAACGATAGCTGAAACAATTGATGTATTCATTACCTGTTTCGTCATTTTTTTTGCAATGTATATAGCACTATATAATCCAACCGCAACATTGAAAATCATTGCAACTATTAATATTGGTACATTGTCTAAAGCTGCATTATATTTATCATCTATGAACAATCTGAATACTATTGGCATTACTGCAATCAAAAGCATACCTAGACAAGTAAATGCTTTTAATACTATATTAATCACATTAGATATGAATCTATTACTATCATTTTCATTTACATGTAAACTAACTGATTCAGCCCATGATAGCTGAAATACGTTAAACACACCTATAAAAAGAGAAGAGAACTTATTAGATACAGCATAAATACCATTTGCCGATACACTAAGCATTATTGATATAATTGTTCTATCCGATGCATTCACTATCCACCATGATATACCATTTGGAATTAATGGTATTGAATATGATAATATTTCTTTCAAATAGTTTAATCTTATAGCATTAAACGATATATATTTTTTTAAATCTAGAGAATAGAAAAGATAACTAATAGTCATAATATTTGCTATTATCATACTCAAAAGCATTCCGTCAGCTTCCATTTTTAAAACTGGAATAAAAATTACATTTAAAAAAACCGTAGTTATACCATTGATGCAACAAGATATTGAATAATTAATATTTTTCCCTAAACCTCTAGAAACTTGAATAAAATATTGAGAAAAATAACTCATAATTATCACAATATATATTAAATATTTGTATTTAATATTAAGAAAGAAAGAAAGTGGAATAAATAAAATAGTGCAAAAAATTGCAATAACTGTTAAAGTAAAAAGAATGGTAGTAATAATGCGTTTCGATTCTTCAATATCTTTTCTTTTATCAACTAAAAATCTAAATGCTGCCATTTCTAAATCAAGTGATAGTATAGGTACAAACAACGATATATAAGTAATTACTAAATCAACTATTCCAAATTCAGATGAAATTAAATACTTTGTATATAATGGTAATAATAAAATCGTGATAAACTGTGTACAAGCTTTCCCAATAAAGATTATAATGGTATTTTTTACCAGTTCTTTATTTTTATTCATTGATTAATCCTCTACGCTTATACTTTTCACTAAATAGTTTATTTCTAATAAATCTAGGTAGTAGATAAGCATGATCATTTATAAAAAATGACAATTTTCTTTTTGAACTAGTATATTGTTCTGTATAGTATTTATTAATACAGTAATTATATCCTTCTTTTTCATAATCTAGCCAAAAATCAGTATACAATTTATTTTTCTTGAATGCGCTTGTTAAACATTTATTACCATTTTTTGCTTCAATGAAATTTTTTTCAAACAATTTTACATTTGGTAACTTTTTAATAAGATTATTCCCTTTTTCTGAATTTATTAATATTAAAGAAATTCCTTTTTCATCATTACGTAGTTGCCTTGTTTCAGAAACATATCCCCAAAAATCTGCTAATGTTATATCAGATACTCTCTCTTCACCAACATATTTGCATGTGTCGCATACGTCATTTGTTATCAAGTCGGTCAAAAACAATCTCAAATATGGATCAACACAAGTATTTTTTTCATATACTCTATTATCCTTCAGATCAATTCTCATACTAAATACATTCCAACTTGGTTTTTTATATCTAAAATTTATATTATCAATCTTAGTTAATTTGTTATCTTGTAAATAATCATTAAATACTCTTGGAGATGGTGCTCCGTGACACAAAACATCAATTGTAATTAAATTTTCATATTCTTTTCGTAAATATTTTTTTAAGCCTGCGATTTGACAAGCAACACCACTAAATAAAACAAATTTCCCTTGTATTAAGTCCTTTTCAACATCAATAAATATATTTCCGACATAACTTTGAACGTATTTACTACCTTGTGATTTCTTTATATCATTAATATTTACAAAACGTTCGTGCTTTATTAAATTTCTATCGTCTATGCTAACGCCATAAACAATTCCGCCAATTGAAATAATTACTGAAGCCATCTCAAAAAATAGACCTCCGGAACTACTTTTTTCTCTAACACTATCGTTTTTTGTCCATCCTGCATAGCATTTTTCCCATTTACTTTTACTTATTTCACTTAATTCTGGACAAACATGCTCACATTGATGACAACCAACACATAATGAATCATCAATTAACGGAATGTAAAACCCTTTTGTATTTTGAGAAATTTGAATAGCATTTTTTTTACATGTAGAATAACATGCCATGCATCCAGTACATCTTTTTGGTAAGTTCATAACTACAAAATTCACTCCTTAACTCTTCTAGAAAATATTTTAAAAGAAAAAAATCAAACTCTTTATAAAAATTTTCATTTGGTTTAATACAATAATTAGATAACATCTATAATGATTTAAATTTTTTCAAAAATACTCTTAAGTTTATCGTAGTATTCTCGTTTAAAATAAGGTTTAATTTCAGTATTATTTTGCGAAGATATTATATTACTTGCTAAATTACTAATATTTTTAATATCATCGCAGTAAAAGGCATAATCATCATATATGTTCTTAAACCACTTTACTCCTGTTGAAACTTTGTGATCTTTTGTTTTCATAACAATTACAGGTGTATTTGAAATTAAAGAAAAAATAGTACCATGATATCTATCTGTAATCATTAATTTATAATTTGCAAAAGTATCAATTTTTTTCCATACAGCAGTTTGAATGGAATTTGAGTTTATATCAATTAATTCACGATCATTTGTATCAGTAACATTTACAGATGATATTTTTCTTAAATCATTTTCTAAAGCAGAAATTTCTCCATAAGAATAATATTTTTCTCCATCATTCCTTACACACAACGCTATGCCATTTCTCTCTTGAGAGTATACTTTTTTACCGATTAGTGTTGTAACAATATCTGGAAATAATTCAATATTGATACCTTTAAAATTTTGACTTGCATAATCATAAGATAGTTGGTCTCTAGTCAATAAAAGCAATCGTTCACATTTTTTTAAAGTTTCATACATACTTAACATATTGTTATTATTTTCATATAAAATTGTTTGCGGAAAAATCAAAACTCTATTCTTATAAAATTCATTCAATATAGTTAATCGAACTTTATCATCTGGATGACCGTCCGTCATCGTATATCCACTTTGAAAAATAATAACATGTTCTTCTTTTAAGTACTTTTTCATTAGATCAAGCATTTTCTTATTAAATCTATTTACGACTGCTGATGGAATTTCTATCACCCTAAAATTCGAATAATTTTCCTTACACCAATTTTCAATACACATTCTTTGTGCTAAATCACCTAAATTGTTATGTTCTGGTGCACAAAAATACCATATTATATTTTCTTTCTCAATAGTATTAATGTCACTACAAACACGAGCAAACATTTTTTTTACTTTTGGATAAGACTTTACACTTCTAAAGTATATTACTGGAATCTTAATGATTTTTTTTATGTTTTTATTTTTATTCAAGAAAAAAGTGATTTTATTTTTTAAATCCATTCTATTTATCTCCTTCTATTCCCAAAAAACATATGGAATAATACCAGACCAATATGGTCTATATACCAAAATAATTATATAGTAACTTAAGCAAATAATTATCAATATAACAACAAATAATCGTCTATTATTTATTGATTTGAAAGTAAATATCATATTAGGGATTGTAATACAATTGATAATTGAAAAATAGACAGCCATTCTATCCAATATTGCTCCATTAATTGAAACAAAACTGATGACGCAAGACAACAGTGAACAATAATAACCTATTTTCAAAATACTAGATTTATTATTCTCATAATTTCTTTTATATGAATAATTAACAAATACAAAGAAAAGAAATTGCAGAATAGCTTTTAAAATTGTTCCAATTTGATTTTCTAAATAGTATTTATCTGAAGTCAAATAAGATGTATATTTAGGTACAATTCTTATCACTAGATTTATCAGCTGATTAGCAAATAATGTAGATATCAATGCAACTGCAATAATTATTCTTCGATTACTATTTGTAATTTCAATTTTCATTAATGGATATAATAGAATTGTTATAATAGCAGAAGAATGAAATAAAGATGCTAAAATTACTAAACCAAGAAATTTAAATCTTTTTTGTTTTTCCAAACAAACAATAGCTAAAAATACAAATCCTATAGCTAAATATTGTCTTAATAAACACATTGAATTTGAATAATACATTAATCCAACAAACATTAATAAAGACATCCATGGATATTTAGACTCTTTATAAAAGAAATAATATGTCATTAGAAGAATTAGGACTGAACTAAAGAATAACAAAAGGTGTGGATTATCACTTAATTGCTTAATCATTACATTAAAAAATCTATAGCCTACCTCAAATCTATCTACATAATATACAAACATATCTTGAATTGATTTTACAGCATTAAACGCCCTTACATACATATTAGTATCTGTACCAATACTTAATCCACGACAACCTGAAACAATCAATAAACTAATAAATGTAATGCATAAATATACTCTGGAATATAATTTTTTATTTTTATAATTACTATCATAAAGGATAATTGCAAGTAACAAAATCAAAAAAATAAGAAATAAAAAAATAGTCATTTATTTATCCTCTATTTTTTTTATGACCTTTGCAGGAATACCAACTGCAACTGAATTACTTTCTATATCATTTAGGACCACAGCATTTGCACCAATTGCAACATTATCTCCGATTTTTATTTTTCCAAGAACGACTGCACCTGTGCCTATTAATACATTATCACCAATTACAGGAGCCCCTGGTTTTCCACTTCTACCACCAATAACTACATTTGATTGTATTTTACAGTTTCTACCAATAATTGCCTCTTCATGTAGCACAACTCCACTTGCTCCATGTGGAAATATTGTACCATCACCTATACTTGCTTTATATGGTATTGTAGCTCCACAAATAATCCTAATTGACATTTTTATAATCTTTGGCAAAATTGGTATTTTATGTTCATATAACCATCTTGAAATTTTATAAATTTTTAGTACACCTTTATTCTCCATAAACTTCTCCTTCACTAATTATAAATTGATAGCCATTTGATTGCTGTGTTTTTTATATCAAAATTATCATAACATATTGATTTTGTTTTTTTATTTTTGCATTCTTTTATCGTACTTATCCATTTAGCATCGTCATTAATGGATATATAGCTAACATTTCCTAAATTTGCTTCTTTACTAACATTATCATTTGCAATGCAAATACATTTATCATTTACTATTTGTTGTTCAATTAATACTACAGGTAATCCTTCACCGTATTTAGATGGTAACAAATGGCAATCAAAAAGAGACATGTAATCATTTACATTTTTAACTTTACCCGTGAATACTACGTTATTAATACTTTCATCAATAACTTTTTTTTCTAAATTATTAAATAAAGGCCCTGATCCAATCAATATAAATAAATATTTATCCGAATCCAATTTTTTTGCTAAATCTATAGTATATTCGAAATTTTTCATATCATTAAATCTTCCAACTTGACCAACTACGATTTTTGAATCGGATATACCGTATTTCTTTCGTATATCATCCACTTCATTCTTGTCAATTGTCTTATATTTTTGAATATCTAATCCATTATACAACATATCTACATCAGCATTTTGAAAAAATAAATTATCAGCAGCAACTTTGCTGCATGCCACTAATTTTGTTGAATATCTATTAATTAATAACTTACATATTGGAAGATATATTATTTTTTTTAACTTACTGCACTTTCTTTGAACATCTGATGTGTGTGAATGACATATTCTGGTATTTACATTGCATTTTTTTGCAGCGTATAAACCAACACAAGATTGAAATGACGTATGAAAATGAATAATGTCATATTTATTATTTTTCAAGATACTTAATATTAATCTATAATACTTTAAAACACCAATTTTTCTTACATCACCTTCTAAAATGAATATATTTGATCCTTTTTTCCTTAATTTTTCAACCAGTTCCAAATCACAACCATCATGGGTAATAAAATCGAACATAAATTGTTCGTTACCGTTTTCTTGAGCATTTAAAACATTTAAGATCGCTGTTGTATCTCCACCATTTCCCAAAAAACCGACAACATGCAAAATTTTTTTCATTCACTACTCTCCTTTATTTTTGAGGTAAATTCTTTTTATACTTGCGTGGTAAGCCCAACCAAAAATACATCTAATAGATTTAAATATACTTAACTTTTCAACGCCCCTATATAAATACCAAGTTCTTTTTAATGCATTTAATTTGTTACTACTTAAAGAATTATTCACACGTCTATATGCAGCTAACACTTCGTTTTGACCATTAAACTTAACACCATTCTTCAACATTTGAAGCCAAGTTGCAGAATCTTGGCCTCTTCTAACATTAGGCATGACAAGTAGTTTCTTATTAACTTTTTGTAAATCAATAAATACACCAACTGTCTGAATAATTGTATTGCTCAACAACTGATTATAAGTAATAGATTTTGGCATTTTGACAATTTTATTTAATTTAGAACCATCTTCATTAATTTTTTCGTAATCACAACAAATAAATTGCGCGTTGTTTTCATTAACGTAATTCACCTGTTTTTCTAATTTTTCAACATACCATAAATCATCTGCATCTAAATATGCAATATATCTACCTGTAGATAATTCTAATCCTTTATTTCTAGCCACAGCAGCTCCACTGTTGCATTCTAAACAATAGTACCTAATCCTATTATCTAATTCTTCATACTTCTTGATTATTGTAGCCGAATTATCAGTAGAACAATCATCAACCAAAATCAGTTCCCAATCTTTATAACTTTGATTAATTACACTTTCTATAGTTTCCGATATTAATCCTGAAGCATTATATACAGGTGTTATAATTGAAACCTTACTATTCATTTCCATATGTATTTCCTCCCAAACTTCTTATCTTTAGTTTATTTCCAAAATATAAATCATAATGATCTAGAGAAAAAGGCATAAAATCAGAGCAAGGAGAAAACGTAAGCTCCGAAAAATATATTTTCTCATTTATACAGAATAAATCCACTCTTACAAAATCAAAATCAGCAGATAAATCTCTTGCTATTTTTTCCATTTCTTTAATCTTTTTAGGCAATCTTATTTTACCTTTTATTGGGTCATGATCTTTTCTGGTAAAAGGCGAAACTTTTCCATCCATATCAAAAAAAGTTGCTTGCATATTTCTAAAACTTCCTTCAGGAGCTACAGATACATAGAACATTAATGGTTCCCCATTAAAACAAAAAACTTATAATCTTTAATCTCATCTTCCAGGAATTTTTCGCAAATAATCTTTCTTTTAATTTTGCTATAATGAGGCTCTACAGAAACAAGCCCAAAATCTTCATTTATCCATCTATTTAGTTTTACTTTTGCAGCCTTGTAATCAAAAACGTTTTTATCATTACATAAAATGTTATAACCAGCGCCATGATTGCATTTTAAAACAAATTTTTGAGGAAGATTTTCCCATTTGATTTCGTCTACAGAATTACATGAAAAATACAAATCATTTAATAAATAATCGTAACCTTTCTCTCTTATATATTCTCGCACCAGATATTTATCTGTACATTTAATTACTAATTCATTATTTTGATAATTATTAAGCTTAAGCCAGTTAATTTTATCGTTAAATGTTTTAGGATTTTTAATATTTAGTTTTTTATGCATTCTTACTCTATACATTATTTTATTCGAAAATACAGGAGAAATTCTAGAGACACATTTTCTTAAAATTCTAATAATATTTTTCATTTTATTCATTAGTTCTTTAATCCCTTCTAAATAAATCTCTTGTGTATACTTTATTTTCAATATCATTTAGACACTCATCATATCTATTTGCAACAATTGCATCACTTTGTTTTTTAAAAATTTCTAAATCATTTACAATCTCACTTCCAAAGAACGTTTCACCATTTTTTAAAGTAGGTTCATAAATAATTACTTTTGCGCCTTTAGCTTTGATACGTTTCATTACACCTTGTATAGACGATTGTCTAAAGTTATCTGAATTAGACTTCATTGTTAATCTATATACACCAACGGTAATATCTTTTTCATTAGATGAATCATATTCGTTGTTATCTTGATAACTGTAATATCCTGCTTTTTCTAAAACACGATCTGCAATAAAGTCTTTTCTTGTTCTATTTGATTTAACAATTGCACTCATCATATTTTGTGGTACATCTTGGTAGTTAGCTAATAATTGTTTTGTATCTTTAGGCAAACAATATCCACCATATCCAAATGATGGATTATTATAATGCGTACCTATCCTAGGATCTAAACATACTCCGTTAATAATTTGTTTAGTATCTAGACCTTTCATTTCTGCATAAGTATCTAACTCATTAAAATAAGATACACGTAAAGCTAGATAAGTATTTGCAAATAGCTTAACTGCTTCAGCTTCAGTAAATCCCATAAATAATGTATCAACATTATCTTTAATTGCACCTTCTTGAAGAAGTTCAGCGAACACATGAGCTGCCTCCAAAAGTCTATCATCATTTATATCTGTTCCAACAATAATTCTTGAAGGGTATAAGTTATCATATAAAGCTTTTGATTCTCTTAAAAATTCAGGAGAGAAAATAATATTTTTACTTCCTGTTTTTTCACGAATACTTTGTGTATAACCTACAGGTATTGTTGATTTAATAACCATAATAGCATCTGGATTAATTTCCATTACTAATTTAATTACTGATTCAACAGCACTTGTATCAAAGAAGTTTTTCTTTGAATCATAGTTAGTAGGTGCTGCAATAACTACAAATTTAGCATCTTTATATGCTTCAATTGCATCTAATGTAGCTATTAAGTTTAATTTTTTTTCTGCTAAATATTTTTCAATATAATCATCTTTAATAGGCGATTTTTTATTGTTAATTAATTCTACTTTTTCTGGGATAATATCAACCGCAACAACTTCATGATGTTGAGCTAATAATGTGGCAATACTTAATCCTACATATCCTGTTCCTGCTACTGCTATTTTATAACCCATATAATCATTCCTTCCGATTTGATTTTCACTATTTTAAACATACTCTATTACAATCTTCGAACCAATCATTAAAAGATTCTTCTAGTATCCAATGAAATTGATATCCTGAATTTTTCAATTTGTCACCATTGATGTTTGTACTAACCATTATTTTTTTAACTCTAGCCGGATGAATACCAACTGCTTTACCACCAATAGGACCCACAATTGCAGCAACTCCCATTAAAAATTTATCATTTACACTAGGAATCCAACTATTCATTCCAGTAGCTTTTTTCATTGTTTCACAAATTTGTTCAATATTATAGGCTGGTTCAAACATACAATTCCATACTCCAGATTTCCCATTTTCTAAACTCCACATAAAGAAATGAACTAACTCTTTAACATAGATACATGCTTTAATAGTATCTTTTCTAGTATAGAAGAAATAATGTTTTTTAATTCCAGAGTAAAGACGTGCCATATTTCCATGTTCTCCTTTACCATACACAATACCAAGCCTTTTTTATTTATGGTTGGCACAGTTCTAAGGTTTACTCCCTTATATTCATTTGAAGTATTACCATCAAACTCCTGTCCACTTACATGATGACCTCTTCTATTGAAACATGTAATACTATGGCCTAAGGCAACTATCCTTGTACTTAATTCTTCTACAACGATTTCTACACCCCCTCTCTTGATGGAATTCTTTTTTGCCCTAACATTGCTATTCCTAATTTTTCTTTCAAAATTTATTTATCAAAAAGCAGAAGGATCCCAGCGCTCATCAATAATGGATAATATATAATTGATTTATCATAAATAAGAAGCAATTTTTTAGAAATCACCATGATTAATGGATACAATCTTTTCCCTGATCCTCCTGCTAATATAATTTCTTTCATTTCTTTACTTCATTTTGTTTGATGATTTCATTTATAAATATTTTTGCAGAACTAATAGAATCAGTATACGGTCGCATAACATAAAGTGGTGTACTTCCATATGAGTATGTAGGCACCATATCTCCTTTACCATCTACCAAAGTGCTTTGCACATCCCATTTCGCCATATCATTTATCTGCATTTGTATTAATGCTGTTATCTCATCTGTTTTCATGTTTGTTTGAAACATACCTTGTACTGCATTCAAGATTGATTCATAATTCTTAATGATATTGGTCGTTGTCATCTTATTGATCATTGCACGAATGACTTCCTGTTGATTTTCTCCACGATGACGATCTCCTGCATTATAAGCATATCGCTCTCTCGCAAATCCTAATGCACATCTTCCATCCACATGGTTTTCACCTTGTTTAATATTACATCTTGGTCCATTGCGTAAGTTAACATCTTGATCTGAATTGATGTCAATACCACCTAATGCATCTACCATCGTTGTTAAAGTATCAAAATTGATTCTAATATTGTAGTTGATATCTACTCCAAGAATATTTTCAATAGTGGCCTGGCTTACTTCAACTCCATACAATCCAGCATGTGTCAGCTTATCCATTGCTCCAGTTTCACATACACCATCATGGCATTGTAAAGATACATAATAATCACGTGGTATAAAGACTAATCCAATCTTTTTCTTCACCGGATTGACTGCCATTAACATATTGACATCGCTACGACTTGTTGTTGTAATAGGCCCTGTTGTATCGATTCCTGAAATATAAACAATAAAACTTTCTTTTGTGACAGAAGCTGATTTTAGATTTTCAATCGTTTTTTGTTTATCCAATGTATAAATTACCTTTGTTTCAGATTCAAACTTTTTATCAATCAGATTAAAGCTATCACGAAATCCTTCATTCATGATGATGGCATCTGTTTTATCATTTAATAGATCTTGAAGCATTTCTTCACCACTTGCATATTCCGTTTTTGATACCTGATTTGAGAATTTTTCATTCAAACGGTTTAACATAAAATCTGTATTCTCACGATCTATGTTTTTCATAATACCAAACTGTTTTCCATCTAAATCTTCTATCTTCTGGAATGCACTGTCTTTCTTCACTAAGACAGAAACAGTAGTTGTTTGAATATTTCCATTTGAGATTTTATTGATAGTTTCTTGAGCTTTATTGATAACTTTTACATTCACAAAAATCATCAACACACTTAAAAAAATCGCTAATACTTTACTATCTATTTTCACTGTTTTATTCGTTTTGCTAGACAATTGCATAAAGATAACTAATCCTAATAAAACAGCTAATATCAATATAACGATTGCTAGGTATTTCAATGGCAATAATTTGTAAACACTATATGTTAAAACAAGACTTACAATTAACTGTATGATCCAGAAAATATGCTTTCCTATCTTCTTTATATTCTCCATGTAAGCCTCCTATTTCTTATCATCCTTGATCCATGAATCTTTGACTTCTTTCACGATCTTGTAATATGTAGATCGTTTCATTCCCAATTGCGCTCGATAAGCATCGTGGCTTAATTCTTTTCTCATAATCCTTTTGATGTTTTCTTCAAAATCATCTGGTACTTTTATTCTTGGTCTGCCAAAACGACCTTCTCCTTTGTATTTCTTTTCTAGCGCCTTATCGATGCCTGCACGTTGAAGTTTTCTTGCTCTATTCTTTCTACTTACTTCAATGAAATCCATAAGTTGTAACATTACATCGACATCTAAGTCCTCATCATCGATTGTTAATAATTGAGCATGAATGTCTTTTAATGTTTGTAGCTTATCTTTTAGACTAACTTCTTCTGATGAGATACAATCAATAGATGGAACCAGTAACTTATCGTTATCTTTTAATTTTTTAACAAGATCATTCCATCTAATATCATCATTTTCTGTATCATCGATATAGATTTGATTTTCCTTCAAATTCAATGAATTTAAAACGTTCTCTTTTTCATTTTTATTTGGTAAGTATGCATAAAAATATTCCATTTTTATACACCTTCCTTATGACTCACTATTATAGTAATAACCATAATAGTGTTTTGCTTCTGCTTCTACTTTTGTAAGTACAGTTCCTAAGATATTTGCACCGTTTCTTTGTAGCTGTGTGATTGCTGCTTTCGCATCATTCTTATTAGTTTCTTTCGCTGAAACTACATAAATCGTTCCATCCGTTACTGTGCTTATTGGAATCGCATCTGCTACTGCATCTACTGGTGGACAATCAATTACGATAAAATCAAATCTTGTTCTTAGCTTTTCAATTAGGTGTTTGAATTTTTCACTAGAAAGTAGTTCTAATGGATTAGGCACTTTCATCCCGCTTGTTAGTAAATAAAGCTTTCCATCACTTGTGTTATCCTTGAACTTCTGGAAATATGTATCATCATTCACATCAAAGCTATCAAAATTCTTCATTAAGTTGCTTAATCCAACTTTATTTGAAACATTAAAAATCTTATGTTGTACTGGTTTTCTTAAATCACAGTCCATCAATAATACATTGTGATATTTCGCAATACTGACTGTCGCAAGATTACTCGCTACGGAGCTTTTTCCTTCTGCTGGATTTGTACTTGTTAGATTGACTACTTGAATATCTCCCTCAAATTGGGAATATTCAATATTCGTTCTTAACTGTCGATATACTTCTGAAAAATCAAACTGTGATTGTTTTACTGTTTTCTTCTTTTTCTTATCATGTCGCTTTGGCGCAAGTTTTCTTTCCATCCTATCTTCCTTTCTTTCTTAATCTATCGAAGATAGATTTTTTCTTTATGACTTCCATTTCTTCTAAATGTTCGTTGTTGATGATATGCATTGGATTTTCTTGTAATAAAAGAATGGCATTTGCTTTTCCATATTCTTTTTCTATAATTGCATAGATATCTGATAGCTTTGCGATTCGATGGCCTTTACTTCTATGAGTATCACTTGCTATCACATGTACCATACCTTCTTTTAAAATCTTTTCTGCATTCTTCCTACATACATCCCCATGTGTTCCTAAAAGACTTGTTCGATTGACTTGTATATAACAACCTAGTTCTATCCAAGACTGTACTCTGTCTAAATCAATCCCTTTAGGAAAGTAACGTTCCACATGTGCGATAATAGGTCGATATCCTCTGACTTTTAATTCATACAGATAATCTTCTGCATAATCGTTATGATCCATGTTTCGTCTAACATCAAACTCTACAAGTAAATATTTAGAATCAGCTAATGTGTTAAAAGCTTTAGAATCAATCATATCTAAATACTCATGGTTTAAAAATACCTCTGAACCACTATATATTTCGATATCATAAGTTTTTGCTAATTCTTTTAATTCATCAATACGATCATTGATGATATCGATATTGGATACATCGTGCGTTCCTGGCACAAAATGTGGTGTAGATATAATTGTTGTAATACCATCTTTTCTTGCCTGTTGTAATGCGATGATGGCATCCTCTTTTGAAGGCATTCCATCATCAATTTCCCATGCTAGATGATTATGTATATCTATAAACTCCATATCTTAATCCTCAAACCAAGGAATTTCTCCTAATACTGGTACACCTAAGAAGCTTTCTGCTTCTGCTTTTGTTTTCAAACGTTTATCAAATAGATATTGTAAGAACACATATCCACAAGACAATAATAATCCAGCCATAGAACCAACAGCTGTATTCATCTTTTTGCTTGGTGATACAGGTACATCATTGACTTTTGGTTGATCAGATATCGTCATATTCTTGATATCCAATTTTTCCTGCATTTCCTTAAAGAATATATCCACTGTTTTACTAACGATTGCCTGTGATTTTTTAGGATCATCTGTTGTTGCTTTTACATCTATAATTTCTGTTTCATTCACGTTTGTAATAGAAAGTGAATTTTTCACTTCTTCTACATTTTCAATATTCAATTCATCCGCAACTTTAGATAAGATCGTTTCACCTTGCATCAAAGAAACATAGTTATTCACCATCTTTGAATTTGAGTTTACCGCATTATAATCTGCATACCCTTGTTCGGTTACTTTTGGTATCAGATAGATTCTTGCGGAACTTGCATATTTCTTTGTCATAAAGAAATTGGTCACAAGAAATGCAATGACTGCACCTAATACTGTACAGATCACGATCATCTTGATATTCTTCTTCAAAAGCTTCATTAAAGCACTGATATCAATTTCTATTTCATCATTTGTTTTATTTATATCTTCCATACATTACTCCTAACTTGTAAAAAGGACACACTCCTCCCTTCCCCCACATAAAGTGTTGAACGGTTTAAGTATGTCCCTGTATATTCCATAATGTGCCCCTGGCAACTTTTACTTCTTTATTCAGTTCGTTTTATGATTTCTAGTGGTATCGTTACATTGATCTTCTTGTGTAACATCTCTGCCTCTAATACTGCTTTGCGTTTATGTCTGTCTATCTTACTGATATGACTTTCATAACCTTTCAATGGTCCTTCTGTTATGATCACATGGTCATTTTCTATAAATCCTACGGATTTCTTTAATGTATGTTTTTCATCCAACAGACCTTTTAGATATTGCTTTTCTTCTTCATATAATGCTGGTATTTCATCTTTATAATTTAATTCTTTTACGATGCCTTTTTTTCTTGTTTTGAGTTCTCTTAGTTTTGTTTGAAAGTCTTGATGTTTATCTTCACTTTCCACAAAGATATAACTTGGAAATAATGGTTTCTCTATGATACGGTCTACACTGTTCTTTCGTCTGATTAACTCTATCTTAGGATAGAAGGCATACCAGTTTTCTTCTTGATTCAAGAAGTCACACAGCTGTCGTTCCTTGCCACCCATAACAAACAATACATACCAGTTTGATTTAGACATAGTTTTATTTAGCCCCTTCTTTACGAATTACTGCACCTATTGTTTGAAATATGATTTTAATATCTAACCAAATAGAACAATGATCTACATAATATAATTCCATTGCGACTCTTTCTTCATAAGTCGTATTACTACGTCCATTTGCTTGCCAATAACCGGTTAATCCTGGTGTTACACTTAATAGTTTATCAACTTGATCTCCAAATTTTTCTAGTTCTTTTTGAACAACTGGTCTTGGTCCAACAACACTCATATTCCCTATAATAATATTTAATAATTGTGGCAACTCATCCAGACTTGTTTTTCTAAGAATTTTCCCTATTTTGGTTATTCTTGGATCATTTTCTAATTTGAAATTTTCTTCATACTCTTTTTTCTGTTCAGGAGTCAATTTTTTCAGTAATTCTTCAGCATTTGTTACCATTGTACGAAATTTATAAGTTGGCAATGGTTTTCCATTTTTTCCTACACGCATATGTTTAAAGAATACTGGCCCTTTTGAGTCTACCT
>NZ_QVFI01000080.1:0-532 GCF_003433845.1 Absiella sp. AM09-50 | reverse complement strand
GTAGCTGATAACATCGAAGTTGGTATGATGGTAGAAATTCCTGCAGCAGCTGTTAATGCAGATAACTTTGCAAAAGAAGCAGACTTCTTCTCAATTGGTACGAATGACTTGATTCAGTACTCTATGGCAGCTGACCGTATGAGTGAACATGTTTCTTACTTGTATCAGCCATATAACCCATCTGTACTTCGTTTGATCAAAATGACAATCGATGGTGCTCACAAAGAAGGTAAATGGGCTGGTATGTGTGGTGCCATGGCTGGTGAACCATATGCAGTACCATTGTTATTAGGTATGGGATTAGATGAATTCTCAATGTCAGCTACTCAGATCCTGAAAGCACGTAAGATGGTCACAAGCTTAGATAAGAATGAAGCCGCAAAACTTGCTGAAGAAGCATTGAAATTAGCTACAGCAGAAGAAGTATTAGACCTTGTTAAAAAAGCAGTAGACTAAAAAATATTATATATAAAAGCTATAGCGTAATGCTATGGCTTTTTTTGTGCATGATAAAAGACCGTATAAAGAAGAT
>NZ_QVFI01000008.1:0-134384 GCF_003433845.1 Absiella sp. AM09-50 | reverse complement strand
TATTTCATACTATTTCATAATTTATTACTTGACTTTAATATAGTTGTCTTTCTTTGTCATTTTTCTTAATTATACCAGATTTTAAAAACTCTTTTCATCTTTTCTGGTCATCTGATATCTATACAAA
Source organism: Absiella sp. AM09-50 (assembly GCF_003433845.1). NCBI lineage: Bacteria > Bacillati > Bacillota > Erysipelotrichia > Erysipelotrichales > Erysipelotrichaceae > Amedibacterium > Absiella sp. AM09-50. The sequence goes on along the minus strand of NZ_QVFI01000008.1, from coordinate 134,257 downwards.
AAAAATCCCGATAAGCGATAACCTATCGAGATTCGTTTTAAATTTTGGTGGAGCTTATCGGGATCGAACCGATGACCCCCTGCGTGCAAGGCAGGTGCTCTCCCAGCTGAGCTAAAACCCCATGTATATTTAAATTCGATGGTGGGCCTGAATGGACTTGAACCAACGACCTCACCCTTATCAGGGGTGCGCTCTAACCACCTGAGCTACAGGCCCATGTTCCATCGAATGCTTGATTATAATACCACGATGTTTTTTATATGTCAACACTATTTTTTTAATTTTAATAATTTTTTGAAAAATTTTATAATAAGCGATTTATCGTTCTATTTCAATGTCTGGTCATCGAATTACCGAACAAAAAAATCCCGATAAGCGATAACCTATCGAGATTCGTTTTAAATTTGGTGGAGCTTATCGGGATCGAACCGATGACCCCCTGCGTGCAAGGCAGGTGCTCTCCCAGCTGAGCTAAAACCCCATGTATATTTAAATTCGATGGTGGGCCTGAATGGACTTGAACCAACGACCTCACCCTTATCAGGGGTGCGCTCTAACCACCTGAGCTACAGGCCCATGTTCCATCGAATGCTTGTACATAATACCATAGGAGTTTTTGTTTGTCAACATTTATTTTTACTATTTTGAAATTTTAACTATTTTAGGTGAAGTTATTCATTTACAAATTTTAAAAGTCCTTGTTCATCCATCACTAAATAGCCATCTTTATATTTTGTATAAATGTTACCCTCTATGGACACTTGTTGTTTCTTTTCTAAATCTACATATATTTCTTTTACAAACTTGTTATCTTTCACACATGTAATACGCATGAGTCCAAAAGGATCATTTACACCAGAATCCAATGTGCAACCATCTGTATGAACCTGACAGACATCTGCTTCTTCCTTCGTTTTTAAATCTAATTTTTTAATTTGTTGATTATCATTACTATAAATACTTCCTTTGTACAAAAAAGCATTCAAAGTTGACATATTATCTAAAAATACCTTATTTTCTTTTCCATCTTCTGATAAGCTCATTAATACACCTTTCACATTATCGTTTTCTTCTTTTATTGTCATATACATCACTTGCTTATCCCAAACACCTTCAAAATTCACAATACTGTCTTCATCTAAATCTAACTGCGTGAGTTTTCCATTAGTTAAATCTCCAATATATGTAAGATAATTTTCTGCAAGTCTTCCGATTTTTCCATTTTCATCATGTTCAAATGTTTCTAAACAAATATAGGCTTTATTCTTATAAATCATCAAAGATGCAATCGCCCCATCTGTAAGTTTTAATATCTCTTTTCGATCACTTCCATCTTCTTCCATAGAACATAAATAATTATTTCCTGTCTGCATATTCATATAAACACCATAAAGCTTTCCTTCATAAGGCATTGGCGGATAATTCATGACTGTATCTTTATATTGTGTAATCAGGTATGCTTCACATTGATTATTATTATGGTCACAATTAGGTTTTGCGCAAAGTGGTACATCTTGATTCGTTTCTCCATCATAAAAATATAGTTGATTTCCTATTTTTCCTTTTACAATATGATAGACGCCTTGTTCAGATACAGAAGGAAATGCATCAATTACATAAGCTTCACTATCTTTCTTTTCCTTATTTGAACATCCACAGCAAACCAATAACAAACACAATACACATAATATCTTACGCATGAATATCCCTCACTTTCTTTATTCTGCATAGTATAAATACAATAAGTATGAATATATAAGCAATAAGTGCTTTTTTAATATTTAAAAACGGATAAAAAAGGCACATGAACAGTGGTGCTTGATAAACCTCATTGATACAAAGCAATAATGGTACACTTAACAAAAGAAACAGTACAATCGCTGTGACTTTTTCAGATTTAATACGTGAAAACAAATATAAAACACAATATAATAATGCTTGAATTACAAGGATTTCTAATATAAATTGTATAACTAAATACTGCATAATCGTCATTGTAAACGGAGATGTAAAGAACTGTTGTAAATCATGCATTGCGACATTCAACATAACGTCTGGATACATTTGCTTATTATGCAGGAAAATCATTATGCTGATGTAACACCATAGAAGTGTAAAGCCAACACTTAATTGTATATATTTTAACGTATGTGTTTTTCTAATACCAATCATTGTTGTTTTATGGTAAAGTGTAACTCCACTTTCTTTTTCCTTTGCGTATGTATGCATACACATCAGCACCATCATCAGTATATAGAATACCAGTAATTTTGCGAATTCTTTTGATTGATCAAAAAACATTCTAGTCTGATCTTCTTTTAATACCTGTCTTGACTCATCATTTTTTATCATTTCTATTTTTTGACAATATTCTTGAAATGTACGCTGCGTGGAAAGTTCTTTAGAAAGAAGCGTTTTTTCTGTTTCATTATTTGATAAAAGTAGTTTTTGTTCAATATCCGCAAAACGCTGTTTTTCTTTTTCGATGTTTTGATATGTTTCTTTTGTTGGTGATGCGCCAAATTCATCAATATAGTAATTTATAATTCGATCATCTTGATAGGATAATGTATGTATATTAGAAAGATCAAATGATACAAGCATAAGCAGCAGGCATGCAAACAAGACGCCAGCGCCTTTTAGCCAAGACTTCTTTGCTTCATAAAATAACAAAGAATGAAAATGCTTATCATATACTGGTATCTCTATCGTTTTTTGTTTATATTCTTTTGTAATATATGCATAATAAGAACCAGCAAAAATCAAACAAATCAATACAGCTAAACAAATCAACAGCCAGGTGTAATATATTGCGTGTGAAAAAATAGAAATATAGCTCACACGAATAAAATCTAGTTCTGGATGTAAAATATGTGATAATGAAAGATATGCAAGTAAGCTGTTTTTATCTGCGGTAAAATTAGATAACAATGTGCTGATACATACACATATCGCAATCAAACCACTGCCAATCATTGTTTTTCTAAAGAACGTCGAAACACCAAGCAGTAACATTTCCACGAATGCAAATACCAATATGCGCATGATCAACATCAGTAATAAAAACTGTATAATCGTACATTTGATTGGTGTTGTAGCGCACATCATAACACTTTGTATTGGCTGTTGTATATTCACAAACCCATATTGTATTCCACGAATCACATACATTCCAAGGTAGGAAAGTGCCATGAATACAATCATTGATATTGCCAATGAAGCATATTTACTTAAATAATTCCATAGCCCTCCCTTAGAGGTAGCTTTGATATAAGACATCCTGCCTGACTGATATTCTTTATCTACTTGTATATATGTCATATAAATCATGAATACTGCGATAAATATATCTACAAAATAATCATTTAATATTAATTCTATTCCATATGTACCTTTTGTGGAAGTACCCGCCTCTAATTTCTTACCTTCATAATGTTTTTTGATTGCGACCTGCCGTTCTTTTATGAAATGATTATCCTTACGGAAAAGAGAAATTTCTTCTTTTTGATCCTGAACAATGCTTTGATAATATGCAGGATATTGTATTAGATAATTCACTTCATCCTGCAGTCGCTGGATTGTTTTTAAATCATATGTTTCTTTCCCTAATTGAGAAAGCACATCATTTCCATATTGTGACACTGCCTCTTTCCATTCTTGATCACTTATACGATCTCCATTCAGCTTTGACTGTAATTCCATCTTTTTTAAATAATCAGCAGCATCTGACAAAGGCATGCCTTTTATATTTTCCTGTAGTGTCTGATAATCTTTCTGATAAATGGATGAGGATTGCTGAACAGTAACGAATAGTACAAATTGAAATATCAAAAGCAAACATATCAGACATAAACTTTTCTTATTCAGGAGTGTTTTCTTTAAATCATAATACAGCATCTTTTTCATCCCTGAACAAGTAAAAATATACATCACTGATTTCTGGTGTGACCACTTCTCCTGAATATTCCTGATGATCATCAATGATTCTGGCAAATAATTTATCATGACGATAATAGATAGAGCTGACGATATTTGCCTGCTTATATTTCTGATATTCTTCTACTGTTATTTCTCTTTCCTTTACCTTTTGATCTAAGCATTCTAATATACTAATACGATCTCCCTGTAAAATAATATGTCCTTCTTTTAGGAAGATGAATTTACTAGATATGAATTCTACATCACTGACAACATGCGTCGCAATTAAAACGATTTTATCTTTCGCAAAACTCGCAATCATATTTTGCATTTCCATTCGTTTCATTGGATCTAACCCAGCTGTTGGCTCATCTAGAATTAAAATCTTTGGGTCATTGATCAAGGTTGCCGCAAGCATTGCACGCTGTTTCATTCCTCCAGAAAAGGCTGATAGCTTTTTATAGAAAACATCTTCTAGTTTTACTTCTTTTACCAAATATTGACTACGGGAAATGATTTCCTGTTTCTTCATGCCTTTTAAATTGCCAATATAGTACATAAAATCCTTTAATGTAAAATCTTCATATAAACATTGTTGTTGTGGCATATAGCCTAACATATTTAAAAAACTCTTTTTCTGTTTCACTAAAGGTTTTCCATCTAATATAATTTCTCCTTGTGTTTCTTTCAGCAGCATCGCCAGAATATTCATAAACGTCGATTTTCCTGCGCCATTTGGTCCCAACAATGCATAAATTCCATTTTCAAAGGTATACGATATGTGATCCAATGCAGTAAATGATCCATAATTTTTTATCAGTTGCTTAATTTCCAGTTTCATTTTGAAGCCATTCATCTAATTGTTTTTGTAGTTCTTGTATAACTTGATCAATTCCTGCATTCTTTAGTTTCTGATTTACTTCTTCTACATCCTTCATTAATGTATCTGTATCTTTTACAGTATCTCCCTTATTACATGCAATACATCCAATGACATCTGCATCTCCATCTGCTGTAGCCATTCTAATATTATCAAATTGATCCAGTTTATCACTAACATTTGATAAATCAAAGAAGCTTGGCAATAATTCTTCTTTGGTAATATTTGCGCCTTCTTCCAGTTTTTTAAAATAATCTAATTTATTATCTACTTCATTTTCAGAAGATTCTATAATCATGTTATTACCAAAGTTATTCCAACTACTATTTGTATAATGTGCATGATCTATGATTTTTCCAGAAGCATTACGCTCTGGTTTTGTACCAAATTGTAAAATTGTTGAACACTCTTTATCTGTATTTAATATCGCCATTAATCGAAATGCATCTTCTTTTTGTTTACTGTCCTTTAACATAGAAAATCCTGATACGTATGCATAATATTCTTTTGTCATATCCAAACGAACATCTTTTTCTTTCTGTTTAAGGCGTTGTGTAAATCCACGAGAGCCATCCATAACAACTTGATCTTTTGATATAATATCGTTTAAATCCTCCTGTCTTAAATCTGCACCAGTAAAGCCTTTCCACCTCATATCAGAAATCAATTTTATAGTATCTAAAATATATGGTTCTTCATAAGGATTCACAACTTTATGATCTTTTTTTCTTATAAATAGACCCGTATTATTAATATTTTGATATTTATCCGCGATATATGTTTCTAAATTAAAACGCTGACTTAATATCCAATCCTTTTTATTCTGATAATTTTCATTAAAATATTTTAACACTTCTAAAGGTTGATGTATGACATGATCTATCGCTTCTTTATGAGCTTGATAATAGTCTTTATTTATAAATAAGTAAAAGGTTTCCAAAGGGTAGACTATTTTCGGCACTAAATATATTTGATTATTAAGCTTTTCTGTATCTAACTGATTTTGTGAATAATATTGTGATAAATCCTTGCCTTCTTTTGTGTCAAATAAAGTATCTAATGGTTCTAGTGCTGAGATATATGTTTGATTAAAAGGTACGATATCCACATTTTCATCCTTAGATATTATATTACTTACTAACTTTTTCTGATTATTCAAAGAAAAACCTTCCAGACTTTCTGGTCTTGGATATTGCTTTATCACTAATTTCAAGCCTGTTTTCATTTCTTTTAATCGTTCATTAACAGCATCAATTCTCTCATTAGATATTGCTTTATATGTTTCTTCAGAATCAATCCATGATTCACTGCCTTGTTCTATGTACCATACGATTTCTTTTGTCTTATCTTTACCTGCACATCCATTCAGCGCTATTAAGATTAGTAATATCAATAAGACTTTTCCTGCTTTTACAGTTTTCATAAAATTCACCCTCTTCATACTGTCCCTATTATCAAAAGCTAGTAAATGAAACCTGTTTACTTTTATATTCAAACAGGCTTCATTTACAATTACACGTTGTGAGAGTTCATGATTAATAAAAGTATAAATCATTTAACAGTTACAGTGTAACCTCTTTCATATACAGTATGACTCTTATCTATGAAAAAGTAAATATAATTTGTTGCTTAAATGATATATTATGCTAATAAAACTTAACATTTTTACGATAGAAAACTGAAATATTCTAAAACGCTGTTGCATAAACATTCTGCGATATCTTGTTGATATTCATCAGTTACTAGTTTTGTTCGATCTTCATCATTCGATAGAAATCCACATTCCACAAGTGAACCGATTTTATTTGCATTATTCAGGATATAATAATCACCTGTTTTACTTGTCATATTAGTTCCTGTTAATTTTTTGAAATTCTTTTGTATGATATCTGCGAATACTTTGGATACTTCATTATCTTTTTCATAAAATGCCTGTGCCCCTTTTACGGATGTATTGGGATATGCATTTAAATGAATGCTTAGAAATAAGTCTGTTTTATCTGCATTGATGATTTCCATGCGTTTTTTCATATCTTCTCTTTTACGATTGGTGGCATTTGCACTGGCTAAATCATAGGCGCCAGTTCTTGTAAGAGTGACACTGGCACCGTTGTTTTTTAAGAGTGTTTCCAGTTTCTTTGCGATTTTTAGATTAATTTCCTGTTCCTTGACATTGCCCGCTCTAGCACCATCGTCTTTTCCACCGTGTCCGGGGTCCAAAATGATACTGACGCCCGATAAAGAATGATAGGTTCTTGATGCATTGATGCTTTGGATATGTGACAACATACAGGCTGATGCCAATATGGTTGCGACCATGGCGATGCCCAGGATATAATGTTTTCTTTTCATTTTCTCACCAGTTACAGTATATGAAATGCTTGTTTATATCATGCGATAAACAGAAAAAAATCCTGCTAAATCAGCAGGATTATTAGAAGGTATCAATTTGTGATTTGTTTAAGCGGTTTACGATTTCATATGCCAGTTTTACACTGTTTTCAAAGTCTTGATAAGTGGTGAATCCATGGTGGGAATGGATATATCGAACAGGTACACCAATGATAATCGTAGGTGTGCCGTTATTTGACACATGCAACATAGCACCATTGGTACCGCCACCGCTTCTGACACTTTCCTGACATGGGATGCCTAATTGTTTCGCTAAGTCTAATGCATAGCGTTGAAATCTTGGATTGGTGATCATACTTTTATCAAAGTGACGTAGCATTGGCCCTTTACGAAGTGCTGTTTGTATCATCCAATCCTCCTGAAAGGTATCATCTGCAGGACAGCCTTCAAAACAAATGGCGATATCTGGATGAATGGTTTTTGTGACTAAATTCATGCCTCGTTCACCAACTTCTTCCTGAGCAGATAGTGTACCAATGACTTCTACATCATCATTTTGGATATGAGCTAATGTTTCCATCACACAGGCACATCCTATACGACAATCAAATGCTTTACCTAAAAATAAGTCACGTTCTTCCTCATAGGTACAGCTGACATCTGGTACGACAGGAGCACCGATATGAATATGTAATTGATTAATCACTTCTTCTTTGCTTGTGGCACCAACATCAATGACCATTTCCTGCATGGACAAGCTTTCTGGATGTTCCCGGTCTTTCATAAAATGTGGTGGTTTTGCGGCTACAATACCACTGATATATTTACCTTCTGCATTTTTTACACGTACTTTTGAGGCAGGAATGGTGTCTGGCACCCATCCTCCCAATGGTAAAAATACCATCGTACCATTGGGTTTTATCGCCTGTATGATAAAACCAACTTCATCACTATGCGCATCAATCAAGACAAGCGGTTTTTTCTGTGTTTGTTTTGTTTGATAGATATGTGTGTTTCTTAAATGATCTTCTTTTACAACACTGTTCTGTGGCGCATATTTTTTTGCGAGTGATACAACTTCATCTTCAAAGCCACTGACACCATTGGCATTTGAAAACTGTTTAATCATTTCAATATTTTCAGCTTTTGTTCTCATATTCCTTTTCCTTTCGATCTAATAAATAAAGCTTACCAGCTTTTTCTCCTCCTGTTTGTGGATGAAAGATCACATCCCGTTGATAATGAAATCCCATTTTTTCAATTAATCGTTCTGATTGAGGATTGTCTTCGAAATGGCCACAACACATGTAATCACATTGTAGCTGTTGGAAACAATAATCAACCATCAAATCAGTAGCTTCTACCATAATGTTATTACCCCAGTAATCTTGATGCAGGATACATCCAACATCTTTTCCATAGGCATTTTTGTATGCTTCACCGAAATCAAATTGTGGCGTTTCTAAATCAAGTGAACCGATTACTTTGCCATTTTCTTTCCAGACAAGGGCAAATACTTTATTCATATCCTGAAACATCTTCATTAACGCCTGTGCTTCTTCCATGGAGGATATGGTGGGACATCCAGACATTTCTGAAATGGCAGGATCTGTGAATATCTGATATAAATCATCAAGATCTTCTTTTTGCCATCCTCTTAAGATCAATCGTTTGGATTCTAAAATGGTATTTTTTACATCTAATTCTTTTGGCATGTCATCCCCTCACAATCAGCAGTTTTATTTTAGCATACTATCACAATCAAATACATGTATATTTTTTATGTTGTAAAATGAAAAGCATCCCTTGTGGTACCTTATAAAAAGTTGTACCATAATAGTGTAGAAGGGCTTATTCATGATAAAAAGCATATAGATGTGATGACGTATGCCTTAAGTGCATATGTGTTGTGTATCTTAGGATTACATGATCAAAAGAAAGATGGTACACCAGATATGATGGTATATATCCATGCGACAAAAAAAGGATTTGGCATGATAGGACATATTGATTTCAGTATTGATCATAAGGTATACTCATATGGGAACTATGATTATCATAGCTTTCAAATGATGGAGGCTATAGGAGATGGTGTGATGTTTATCTTTGATGAAGCTCTCTATCTGCCTTTTTGTATTGAACATGAAAAGAACACAATTTTTGCGTTTGGACTTTGATTAGAAGCACATCAGATTAAAGAAATACATGCCAGGATTTCAGCACTTTATGAAAACAGCGTTCCATGGTATCCTGATATTATAAATGATCCAGATCATGATTATTCTCAATTTACTAATCAATTGTATCTAGCGACAAAAGTTTCTTTCTATAAATATACAAAGGATTATCGTAAATATTTCGTATTAGGCAGTAATTGTGTAAAATTCGTTGATCAGGTATTGGGTGCTTCTAGCAGTGATATCTTAAAATTTAAGAGGATTTGTGACACCAGGTACGCATTTGGATTACCTGCAAAGGGAATATAAAAAAGGAAAGAAAGGAATCAAACGACATGAACGTATATAGTATTATTTTATGTATCCTATTGATATTTTTTATCATATGTATTGGGATTGGGTTATATTTTTTCCATCAAGCTATTGATGCGAAATCAGAAAAGCCTTTTATATCGGTGAACCCTCACGACACTTTAACAAGTGATGACCACTGGTATCTTCAAAATAAGTTTGTGCGTCATATCACAATGGAAAAAGATGGTTTAAAGCTTCATGCCGGCACCATCTCAAATAAAGGAAATGCATGGGTTGTCATTGTTCATGGCTATATGGGGCGTTTGGAAGATATGATTTCTCAGGCACGACAGTTTTATGAGCGTGGATATAATGTATTATTGCCTGATTTAAGAGGGCATGGAAGAAGTGATGGCAACATTGTAGGATTTGGCTATTTGGATGGTTTGGATATTTTAGATTGGTGTAAAGAATTAGAGAAACAAGGCGCCAGCGATATTTTATTATATGGTGTTTCCATGGGTGCTGCCAGTGTGATGATGTGTGCGGATGTGGAAGGTTATCCGATTCGTGCTATTATCGAAGATTGTGGCTTTTCCACATTGAAAGGACAATTAACCCATATTGTGAAACGTATGGTCCCAAAAGTTCCCAGTGGATTTTTAATCTTTTGTTTATCCTTAGTGTTAAAAATCAAGGCGGGCTATCGTATATCTGATGTGGATTGTATGAAACATGTATCACATGCAAGGGTACCGATGTTATTTTTACATGGGGATCATGATAGCTTTATTTCCATGCATATGATGGAGGATTTGTATGCTGTATGCCCGGGTCAAAAGGAAAAAATGATTATCAAAGGCGGTCGTCATGCGAGCAATGATAAACTGCGCCCTGAAGAATATTGGCAATGCATAGATGATTTTTTAAATAAATATGTAAAAATATAAGGTGGTTTTCCTCATCAGAAAATCACTTTTTTCTTATGTGTTGGTGTATAATAAAATCATAAGAGAGGGGTCCTGGATATGAAAATCAATATTCGGTTTCATTTGTTTCTATGCCTGATTGGCGGTGTCATTGGAGCTGGTGAAGCATACTTATTTTCTCAAAGTGCACCATATATGGATACGTTCACTATCTTAGATGTATTAGCGCCTGTCATTGTCATGGGTGGACTGGTGAATGGGTATTATCTATTCTTTAACTGGATACGTGTCAGAGAATTTACTGGAAAATCTATCATGGGCGCATGCATTGCTTTTCTAGGATTTCCTGTCATTGTCTTTTTAGGTGTATTAAGCTTAGTTCCATTATTATTAGTGGATTTCTTTTTGATGCTGATTAGAAAATGGGATACGTATAAGATATCTACGATTGGTGGTGGCGGCATTATCAAGGCAGATGATGAGGCACTTGCTTTTGATGAGATTGAAGATCTCACATGTAAAGAAAAGATTCGTGGATATAGTCAATATGTCAATCGATTAAGAATCGTTTTATTACTTCTTTTTTTAGGGGTAAATATCCTTTGTTGGATGGTATTTGAAAATGACTTGTTGTCGCTTGGATTGGCGATGGTATCCATTATCCTGTATCGTTTTTTGTTTACGTTGAAAATCAATGCTTATATTCATCATATGGCACAGGATTTATTATATAAACGATGTGATCCTTATCGTATGACTTTGATTATGGATCATCTGTTGGATCATCATAAAATAGAAACGATGTTTGGAGAATATATATTAATGACTTCTTTACGTGAACAGGATAATCATGAAAGAATCAAAGATTTGATAAAGCATAAAAATACGTATTTAAATCATGCGAACTTACGAGTAGTCTATCATTATGCAAGTATGAGTAAACATGAACGTGAGGCATATTTCCCACAGTTTTATGAAGAGGATAAAGCTGTGATTGACGCCTATGCGAAAAAATATCCAAAGTATCAGGATGATGCGCAAAAACTGTTAATATCTTTAGAGGCAGATAAGTATATTCGTCGGATGGAATATGAAAAAGCATTAGCACAGATTCATTCTCTATCTATGAAAACAACACTGGATACCATTCGTTTAATAAGCAAGGAAGCGTATTGTTACTACATGTTGCAGGATGAGGAAAAGGCAAAAATGCTATTTGATGAAATCATTGAAAAGGGAAATAGTACGTATTATGTAGAAAGCGCAAGGGAATATTTAGAGGAAATGAACAAACAAAAAGGCTGAAATCAGCCTTTTCTTTTGTTCATAGGATGTGTAATCATCTGCGATGTGGATGTTCGCTATTAGAAATACTATGATTCACACAAGTTTTAATGAAAATGTTACTTATCCATCACATGAATTTCATGCTGGAAATATTTTTCCTGAAATTCTAATAATTTTTCTAATTCTTCTTTTGTATATTCACTGCCTGTTTGTGCGACAACCCATTTTTCTTCACAATCATTAAAGCGTTCTACTACCGCGATCACTTCTCCTGTGAATGAATCTAATGGTGTATCTACCCCAACGATATAGGCATCCTGTTCCTCACCATCACCACCCATGATTCCTTTGATATATCCATAATTGATGGGATAGATCATATCAAAGTGCGGGTGTTTGCTGCCTAGTTTTCGATCAATCGTAACGGTCACAATTTTTCTTTCCATATGTCCTCCTTAGCTGCTTTTCTGCCATGCGTGCTGATGTTTTGATAGTAACACATCTGCGGCTTGTGGTCCACTGCTGTAGGAAAGATAATCATATATTGGCAAGTTTTCTTTATGATATCGTTGTTTTAGTTCTTCAACATATTGCCAGCTTGCTTCAATCTGATCCCATTTAGAAAACCATGAGCTGTCTTGTTGCATTACAGCAAGCAACAGGCGTTCATAAGCTTCTGGTGTATTGATACGATTGATATCTAAACAACTCTGACAAAAATCCATACTGGCTGGCACGATGTCTTCACTATTGCCTGGCTTCTTGATATTAAATCTTACATAGACGCCTTCATTTGGCTGTATCTTAATGATTAATATATTAGGATCCACATCTGGCATAACACGCTTGAATGTGATGATGACTTCCATTTCTCTTCGATCCAGTTTCTTTCCCGTACGAATGTAGAAAGGTGTATCCTGCCAGCGTTGGTTATCAATAAATAAACGTAGTGCTGCATATGTTTCCGTTTGGGAATCACTTGCCACAGATGGTTCTTTCTGATAATCAAAATATTGTCCCAATACCATGGTATCTTCGATATTCAAGTTAGAAACAGGACGAAGGTGTTTTAATACTTGTAGCTGACGAGCATGCATTTCATCCCGTGTGTAAAGATTCATTGGCTCCATCGCAATGATACTCAAAATCTGAAAGAGATGATTTTGTACCATATCTTTTAAAGCACCGCTGTGATCATAATAGGATCCACGATTCTCCACACCAACTTCTTCCATGGCATTGATTTGTACATGTTCAATATATTCATGGCTCCATATATTTGAAAATATAGGATTCGTAAAACGAATGGCCTGAATATTTCGTACCATTTCTTTGCCCAGATAGTGATCGATATGATAGACACGATCCTTTGTGAAGAATGCTTCCAGCTCTTTATTTAAAGCTTTGGCAGAAATTAGATCTTCACCAAAAGGTTTTTCAATAACAACACTTCCCATATTTGCATTTGTGACATGGTGTAAGCCTTTTGCGATGATATCAAAGAAACGTGGTGCCACCGCAAGGTAGAAAATATGATGATTCATCTGATGTTTTTGATAAAACGCTTGTAAAGGCAGATATGCTTGTTCATCTGTGAAATCCATCTGATAATAGGAAAGCTGATCACAGAACATTTGAAATGCCTGGTCACGATATGGCAGACGAACAAACTGTTTGATCCATGGTTTTATCACTTCACAATAGCTCTCATGATCATACGCTCTTCTTCCAACAATGACAATTCGTATATTCACAACCTGTTTCGATACATATAGATTATATAATGCCGGCAGCAGTTTTCGATAGGTCAGATCTCCGGTTCCTCCAAAGATGGTAAGCGTCAGATCATTCATGATCATGTCCCCATGCATGGTGGAAAGATCCCACCTGATCAATTCTTTCATACGTATGTGCGCCAAAGTAATCACGCTGTGCCTGAATCAGATTAGCACCCAAATGTGTAGATGAAAACATATCCAGATAGGAAATTGCATTGCTCATAGCCGGTACTGCGATTCCTTTTTCTATCGCCAGTGAAGTGATACGTCGCAGACTTTCCTGATGCTTTTGTATCTGTGATGAGAAGAATTCATCCATCATTAAATGGGATAATTTTATATCTCTTGCGTATGCTTTCATAATATCATTTAAAAACTGTGCCCGAATGATACATCCTGCCCGAAATATCGATGCAATTTCACCAAAGGAAAGATTCCATTGATACGTGTTGGACGCATGTTTTAAAAGGTCAAAGCCTTGCGCATAAGCAATAATCTTAGCGGTATATAAGCCATCTTTTACATCATCCACAAAACTTTGATCATGCTGAATAGCAATCTTTTGTGATGGATATACAGCATGTGCCTGTTGGCGTTGTTTCAATTGATTCGACATGATTCGTGCATTACAGGATGCTGTAATCATTGAGATATCCACACCTTGTTTTAAAGCTTCTATGCTAGTCCATCGCCCCGTACCCTTTTGGGCTGCACTGTCAACGATTTTATCCAACAGCTCACCACTACCTAGATCATCTTTTTCCTTAAAGATATCCGCTGTGATCTGAATCAGGAAACTGTTTAATTCACTATCATTCCATGCTTCAAAGATTTGATGAATTTCTTTATTATCAAATCCACCTGCATGTTTCAATAACAAATAAGCCTCGGCAATCAGCTGCATATCTGCATATTCAATTCCATTGTGTACCATTTTCACATAATGACCTGCGCCATTTTCTCCGATATATGTACAACAGGCTTTGCCATCTTCTGCCTTTGCACAGATATCTTCTAATATATGTCGTATTTCTTCATATGCTTTCTGATTTCCTCCAGGCATGATACTTGGGCCAAAACGTGCACCATCTTCTCCACCAGAGATACCAACGCCAAAGAAATGCAGCCCTTTTTCTTTTAGATATGCTTCTCTTCGAATGGTATCCTCAAAGAAAGAATTACCACCATCAATGATGATATCGCCTTCCTCCAACAAGGGTATAAGTTGTTCAATCACCATATCCACTGGTTTTCCCGCTTTTACCATCAACATGACTTTACGCGGTTTCATAAGTGAATGGATACATTCTTTCAAATCCTGATAGGCATGTACATGTTCATGAGGATATTTTTCCATCATTTCCTGTGTTAAAGCATAGCTTCGATTATATGCGGCAACTTCATATCCATGGTCTGCCATATTTAAGGCAAGACTTCTACCCATGACCGCAAGTCCAATCATTGCGATATCATTCATACTGTTGCCTCCTGTTCTTCAAATACAATACTTACAGCTTCCACTGCTTTCATTTCATTCAAACAAAGCGTCAATAATCCAGATTCTTTATCACGTTTACATACCACCAAAGTGTTAGTAAAACGATTCGCAATGAACAGATAGGCATCATCAGGTGATAAAGCAATATCTCTTGGATGATCACCACGTGCTTCCATTCGCTGTATGACTGCGCCTTGTTTTATATCAAATACAAGAATCTGATTGATGTCCCGTATAGATATGTAAAGGAAACGTTCATCTTTACTCATACGAATGGCTGCCGCAGCCGCTTTTTCTTTTTCCGGCACTAAATCAATCGTCTTTAACAATTCCATATGGAGTTCCTCATCCAAATGGAAGATAAACAACTGATTGCTTAATTCACTGACCAAATATAAATGATTATTTGTATCCATCACTCCATGTCGTGGTCCACTGCCTTTTGGAAAATCTATTTCCTTTACAAGCTGATCATCATGAAGATGATCAAAAATCATTATCTTATCTAGCAACAGACATGGCACAAGCAAATACTGCTTATACAAAATCACCTGATGGCATCCTGCATGCTTCTTGATCAATATACGTTTTTGTAAGTGCAGATGCTCCTTTTTCGCATAGATAGAAAGTGTTCCTTCATGATAATTTGCTGTATAAATATAATCCTGATCCTGTGTCACATAACAAGAAGTGATTTCTTCATCCAAGACTTCTTCACTTTCTTTACAATCCATATGCCAAAGGCCAATTCCAGCCTTATCTTTCTTTAAAATTGACACAAAATCATTTCCTAGGACAGACAAATATTTACTGTCTTTCCATGGCAGGATATTTTTTATCTCTGTAAATGCTTCTGTTTGCTCATCAAAGGTAAAACGTATGACGCTTGTAGAATCCTTTGACGCATAGCTTCCAATATAACCGATCATTGTATCAGCACCTTTCTTTGAAAAACCAAATGGTTTTACATTCCTAGCTTAGCATGAACGAAGAAAAACTGTTAACTATTTGCCTCTATTTATTTATAGCTTTTCGCAATTTCGATTAAGGAATACATCGCATCATTGAGATGTTTATGCTTTAGATAAACGATATGATTGACATTCTCCAAGACAAAATCATCCACGATTACAGTTTCTAAGCGCTTTTGTTTTTGTTTCTTGTAAATCATCTTTTCTGGTAAAAAAGCCACACCAAAGCCTTCCACCGCTGCCTTTAGTAACACTGTGGAATTGGTAGATGTCCAACAAGGAGTGACATGTGTATCATGTAATAAAAAGGCACTGTCCACCACAGAGCGTATGGCACTTCCCTCTTCTCGTAAAAGTAATGGCTGTAGTGATAACTGTTGCACATTTTGAATCGGATGTTCTTTGAGAAATGCAGGACTTGCGACAGGTAAAATATGATAGGTAGATACAGGAATACATATCACATCCTCTTGCGCAATGACACCCTCCACAAATGCAATATCCAATTTTTGCTGTCTTACTTTCTCCATAATCTGTGCACTTGATGCAATCTCCACCTGTATCTGCATGTCAGGAAATCGCTTGTTTAATTCTTCAATCATGGCTGGTAAAGCATCATTTCCAACGGTGATGCCTGAGCCAATGCGTAAACAGGATGCCTCTTTGATGGTTGCGGCCTGTGTAATGACATCATCATAGTGGGTCAATAAGCCATTGATTCGTTCCAAGAATACTAAACCTTCTGGTGTCAATACAACCTTTTTAGGGAAACGTTCAAATAAGGGAGTTCCCAGTTCTTCCTCTAATTCCATAATAGCCTTTGAAACAGCAGGCTGTGTCATATACAATTCATTTGCGGCTTTTGTGAAGCTTTTCAATTCCGCTGCCTTTTGAAAAATACGAAAACGTCGGATATCCATAAGCACCTCCATAACCCATAGGTTATCTATCTAATAAAATATTATAATTTTATTTATGGATTGTCAAATGGTATCCTTATACTATAAGAGGTGATACTTATGAATAAAATGAAAGATCTGGTATGGCTGTTTGGCATCAATATGTTTATCAGTGCCTTTACCTTTGGTGGTGGATATGTTGTCATACCTATGATAAAAAAATATTATGTAGAAAAGAAAGGCTATTTTGATGAAGATGAATTAATGAAAATTGCGGCTATTTCTCAATCCTCTCCTGGTGCGATTGCCATTAATATGAGTGCTTTATCCGGCTATCGTGTTGCGGGCGTAAAAGGACTGCTGGTAAGTTGTATCGCAGCGATTTTACCACCATTATTTATCTTGGCGATTGTATCTGCTATCTATTCCCTGATTCGTGACAATGTGATTGTGAATGCGGTATTAAAAGGAATGGAAGCAGGTGTTGCGGCATTGATTGTGGATTTGATTGTGGATATGTATGCGATGATCATTAAAGAAAAACAATGGTTTTTCACCCTGATGACACCTGCGGTATTCTTATTAAATTATATCTTTAATATCAATGTTGCGATCTTGATTATTCTTTGTGCATTGATATGCGTTGGTAAAGTGTTGATAGAAAGAAGGCGGATCTCCTTATGATGTTACTACAATTATTCCTTGCGTTTTTCCAGATCGGATTGTTTAGTATAGGGGGAGGCTACGCCATCATTCCCATGATTTCTGATCAGGTGGTTGTGCATCAGCACTGGTTGACAGCACAGGAGTTCACAGATATCATTACCATTTCTCAAATGACACCAGGTCCTTTGGCCGTCAATACTTCTACCTTTGTGGGGATGCGTGTTGCTGGTATTGCCGGTGCCCTGTGTGCCACCATTGGCTGTATCTGTATGGGGGTGTTGATTGCTTATGGTATCTATCATATCTTTCAAAAGTTTTCCACATCGAAGATATTTATGGAAGTATTAAAAGGTTTAAAAGCCGGTTCTTTAGGTTTAATCATGGCCGCTGCTGCGATTATTTTATCACTTGCCTTCTTTAAGGAGGGTGTGATTTCCACATCAAATCTACAGATTCCCGCTGTCATTATCTTTACGATTATCTTATTTATCGCAAGAAAATGGAAAATCAATCCCATTGCGCTGATGGTATTATCAGGTGTTATGGGCGTATTCATCTATCGATAACAAAAAAAACGCGAATTTGCGTTTTTTTTATGCATAAATGATCAATAAGCCTACCATGACACCCAATATCGTAAAAAAGGCAGGTCGTTTACTGCGATACATAAGAATAGACTGTGGAAATATCTCCCCAAATACAACATACAGCATCGCACCACTCGCAAAACCAAGACTGATGGCCAGTCCTAAATCGCCAATATCACCTAACCAGTATCCAAATAATGCGCCAATAATTGTAGGAGCGCCACTTAAAGCGGTAATCAAAACCGCTTTTGTTTTATGCATGCCTCCACTAATTAATGGCACCGATACTGCCATTCCTTCTGGAATGTTATGTAGACCAATCAAAATTGCCAACATAAGTGCAGCACTTCCCATCACACCATCATTACTTGCATAAGATGCGCCAATTGTCATACCTTCTGGTACATTATGCAGCGCTATCGCACTGGCCATGACGATCCCTGCGATAAATAAAGAAAATCCTTTATCTTTCTTTTTATAATGCTGTTCCAGATGATCACTATGTATCAATTCATCCAGGTTGTCAGCTGTCTGTGGATGCTCCTTATTGATATGTGGAACTTCTGGATTGGTTCTTTTATCAATCAAATAATTTAATATATAGATAATGGCTACACCTGTCAAAATAGATGTAATAACGATAAAAATATGTGTACCTGTTGCGATTGCTTCCTGTATCAAATCAAAACAAACAACACTCAGCATGACACCACCTGCAAAACTCAATAATAAACTTACGGTCTTATTGGAGTCTTTGCGAAACAATGCGCCTATCAAACCACCAAGTCCTGTGCCAACAACACCGGAAATCGCCGTTGTTAAAATTAATGTTCCTAATATCCCCATAATAACATTGCTTCCTTCTTTCTATTTCTACAGCAAGTTTACCATTCCTTAGCGCTTTAATCAAGAAAAACACAAGTGAGAAAAAGCCATGCTTATCGCATGACCTGTTTATATATTGTTTCTGCCTCTTTTAAAATGGCGGTTTCATCTAATGTCAGAACTTCACGATTTTTCATGAGCCATTTCCCACGCACCATACTGTGCATCACATCATTTACATTTACACATTCCACAAGTGTATTGCGCATATTGCCACTTGGATAAAGATGTGGCTGATGATAATAGATAAAGATGGCATCCGCAAGTGCTCCTTCTTTGATATATCCCAAATCTTTTTCCATCATAAACGATGCGGTATTGCCTGTGGCCATCTGAAGCAGTTTCTTAGATGTAAGAATACGTGTATCTTGTAAAGCAATGCCATGTGTTACATTCATCATACAACGAAGATTTCGCATTTCATTCCAAATACTTAATCCTCCATGTGCTGCCCCATCACTGCCAATCGCAAGGGGAATATCCGCTTGTTTTAATTTGGGATATGGCGATAAAGCCTTGGCACAGTTACTAAATGGACATAACACGATATGACTGCCTGCTTCTTTGATCAATTGTATTTCATGCTCATCCACCAATAAGCTGTGTGCACCTAAGAAATGATCATCTAACACACCACATGCCTGAAGATATTCATAAGGGCGCATACCAAATTTTTGTATGACTCCTTCCACTTCTTTGGGATATTCATTCATATGTGCCTGTAAAATCGTATTTCTTTCATGGGCATGTTGATAAGCATTTTGGATGAGTGTTTCACTGACAGACAATAACGTTCTTAAAGAATATCCAACCTTGATATTTCCAACACCATGATAGTGATCATATAATTCATCATTATGTTTTAAGGCACTATCCCATGTATCTTGTATCTGATCAGGCAATGCAGGATCATCATCCATGGTTGAATATGTTAATAATCCACGTAAACCGCTTTGTACATATACACTAGCTGCTTCTTCCATAAAGTAGCTGCCAGCCTCCACAAATGAGGTGGTTCCACCTTTGATCATCTCCAAAGCCGCAAGCTGTGCATTGATACGCATAATATCTTTTGTGAGTGTACTCTCAAATGGCAACATGATTTCTTTCCAAATCATCCCTTGCGCATCTAATATCCGTCCTTTTAAAAGCTGTTGTCCCGTATGCATATGGGCATCACAAAGTCCCGGCATCATCAATAGAGAAGAACCATCCATCCATTCTTCATTTTCCACAGGATGTAAGGTCCCATGAGCTTTGATTTCTTTGATATAAGCACCTTCGATACGGATATCCTGATGATACACAACTTCCATGCTTTCATTGAGATATGCAATATCTTTTAGTAACATATTAAATGGCTCCTGTTAAGGATAACATCACCTGCGCAACCACTGCAGAACCTAAGAATGTACCTGTCATAACCAATAATCCTACAATGATCATTTTCCATCCCTGACTGGCAAATTCTTTTAACTGGTCACTGATAGAAATACCCGCAAATGCACCCACCATGGTAAGTGGTGCTGTAAAATTAATCTGATTTACTGATTGAATCACAAAGTCACGACATGGGGATAAGGGACATGCGGCAAACAGTCCCAATAAGGAGCAATATGCCACAATTGGTAAACGAAATGGCAATACTTTATTGATCAATACACCACATAAAGAAAGGATCAATAAGATGGCAATCCCTGGTAAAGACTGCATCAATCCTACTTGAAAACCTACAAAATTAGCCAGCGCAATTCCACATCCAGCTACAATAAATAAGAAAGCCCACTCACGTAATCTCATACCTTATTCTCCTCTTCTTCTGGATATACGAGGTTCCAGAACACTATATAATTTCTTCGTTAACGGAATACCGATAAATATCGCAACATAAATACCTGTGATTCCTGATATCGTTTCACTTGCACTTGCTAAAGCAGATATTTGATCTGCCATTGCTGGATAAATAGCGGATAAAGACGCTGTTGCACTTGCCATCATGATCCCAGCCCCAACACCGGATGCCATTCCTAACGCAAATGGATGAAAGATACCCGTCGCAGCACTCATAGATGCTAAAAAGCCAAAGTAGATCGTACCAATCATTCCACCAACAATATAAATCGATAGACTACCTCTTGTTTCAGGTGAATCCGGACCAAACATATCCGTTACCAATGCCAGATTGCTTTCACGGTTAATGGAATGTGTTGCGCCGATTGCTTCACGTTTTAAGCCTAATAATAATGCTACAGGAAGAGCTAAGAAAATAGTACCCAAGTTGCCGATTTCCTGAAACAACAAGGCCGGTCCTGCGGATATAACTGTTTCAATACTTGCCCCTGCATTGATACCAAGCTTTACGATAAATGGACAGATTGCCACAATTACCAATTTACTGGCAGCTTTTACTTCTTTACGTTTCACGATTTTCAATACATTTGGGCCACAACAGATCCCCATTAAAATCGCATAGAATATTGGAAACAGGATAAAGGTTCCCTTCCAGACAGGAATCTTGATTTGTCCGATACTGTCCGCAATCAGGATGAATACAAATGCCAACAGGTACAGTTTATATTCCCCTAAAATCCTTTCCTTTAACGAGTGATACACATACGTTTCTTTCTCTTTTTTCATAAAATCCTTCTTTCTCTCTTTTTGTTCAGTGTAATGGTACCAAAAGTATAAGCCTCAAAAAAAGGACAATTGGGCTATTTTCAAGGAAAATTTTACTAATTTCATGATACAATCAAAGTGGAGCGTGATACCATGACATTAGATGAAGTTTTAAAGAAGGTACCTGCCTTAAAAGACTACCTTCGCCATATGCCAGAAGAATATAAAAACAGGATGAACATCAAGGTGCATCCACCAGGATATATCATCCATCAAAAAGATAGTCCATTAGATTATTTTGGCATTGTCGCAAGTGGTGAACACCGTGTAATTAATGAATTTGAAAATGGTAATATTTTTATGATTGAAAAAAATGAACCCATTGATTTTATAGGTGAGGTAACCATTCTTGCCGGTATGCCTAAGACCAGTGTCACGATTGAAACAATTAGTGAAAGTATCATTTTATATATTTCAAGAGCTGACTTTGAAGCATGGATTGCACAGGATATTCATTTCTTACGTCTAGTATCCGCAAAAGTTGCGTTAAAATTATATCGTTCCTCTTATAATCGAGGGGCCAAGCTGTTTTATCCACCACAGTTCTTGTTGCTGGATTATTTAATCAGTTATGTGGAACCTTTGATCAGCCACACAAAAGAACCATTCATCACGGTAAAAAAGACACGAAATGATTTATATGAAGAAATTGGTATCAGTGTCAAAACATTGAACCGTACCATATCAAAGCTAAAAGACGAAGGTCTGATCAATATATATAAAGGAAAGATCACCATGAGCCAGCATCAATTAGATACCGCAAAACACCGGATTGTTTATTACCGTCAAATGAGCGTAAAATCATCAGAATGATTGAAGCATCATAATGAAATATACATAATTCATGACACTTCGTCAATGTTAGCTAACACATAGACATAACATCCTTGACATATTATTTTTTCATGCCTGCTTTCAACATGGAACATGCGGTATAAATAACAACCACAACGACACCCCAGCGAAGAACCTGTAAAGGTAATGATTTTACGATAAATGCTGCTAACAAAACACCAACAGATCCTGCAATTGTTGATGATACTGCTGCTTTTCGATTATACATGCCACTTTTGATAAATTTTACACCACATACAGGCATTAAGAATGCACAAGATCCCATCATGATAGGAAAAGCAATGGTTGGGGACATGCCTAATAATGAAACAAGTGCCATACATGGTGAATATAATCCCACACCAACAGTCATGAGTGCACCAAGTAAAAAATTGACTACTATGGCAATGATTAGTTTCATACCACTTAATCCATCGGCATTACCTCCAATATCCATAAGCCCAACTGCGCTTAGAAACATGAATAATGCGGTAATCAATAAGGCGATACCCATGCTTAATCTGATTTTTTGTTCATCCATTTTTGAAACAATAGAAGCACCAAGATAAGAACCGATGACAGATGCCATAAGCATATTGACAAGCGTTATCGTATCTACCTTCACAAGATGGATAAAAATAAGTGCCTGAATAATGGTAGGAATTGCATTACCCACATTTAATGTACCCGGAATTAAATAATCTTTTACCTGATGAAATCGATGATAAAGGGTCGTATGAGGCGCAAAAGCTCCAATGCCAAGTACATCAAAAAATAAACAAATAAAGCCAAAGCATCCGGCTTTTACACAAGATGTTTCCGCTTCAAGTTCATCACGATGTGTGTATACATCATATCCATAATAAAGAATATATAATACCATAACAATAACCAACAATAACAAAATCAATGTTGCGACCATAAACAATACCCCTTTTTTCCATCCTTTATATTACCATATCAATAAAATTTACATAAGCTATCCACAATTAATTCCTTGTATTAAACGATTAACAGCTAAAAAAGAATGGGATATCTTCATGTGAAAATATTCCCATTCTTATAATAATTATTTAAAATCTACTGCATATATTATGGATTCATCAGTTTTGGATTATTTTCAAGAAGTTCTTCAAAGCTTGAAATTGGTAATGGCTTGGAGAATACATATCCCTGCACAATATCGCATTTTAAAGCTTTTAATAACTCTACCTGCGGTATGGTTTCTACCCCCTCCGCAATGGTTTCCATGCCAAGATGATTAGCAAGATCTATGACGGATTCAATAATATATTCTGCTTTTTTATCATCTTCATATTCAAAGAATACTTTATCCAGTTTTAAAATATCCACAGGAATTTCTTTTAAAACATTCAAGGAAGAATAGCCACTGCCAAAATCATCCATAGAACATAAATATCCAAATTCATGAATTTCATCAATGACATTCTTCAAAAGCTCCAAGTTTTCAAATACAACGGTTTCTGTTAATTCGATTTCAATCAAATGTGAAGGAATATCATAACGTTCCTGAATATACTTATATTCTTTAAGGAAATTGTTGTAGCGTAAATGGTTACGTGATAAGTTCACAGAAATCGGTAATGCCTCTTTTCCACTATCTATCCATTCTTTTAGTGTTTGACAGACTTTTTCAAATACATATAAATCCAATTTGATAATAAAATCATTCTTTTCAAACAGTGGTATAAAATCATTTGGCAAGATCATACCATCTGTTGGACTATCCCAGCGGACAAGCGCTTCTGAACCAATCACATGACCGGTCTTCAAGCTTACTTTTGGTTGAAGATATACGACAAATTCTTCTTCCTTTAAAGCTTTTTCCATCATATTTTCCAAACGTTTTTCCTTAATCATCTGTTCATGTTCCATATCATTGTAAAAGTTGATTGTACATAAATGATGGGCACTGTTTTCCTTATCTTTCTTTCTGGCGATATTTGCTTTATCACGGATAACTACAATTTCCTGTGATTCATCTTTTACAACATAACAGCCGCAAGAAATAGGCATATAGTAAGGTTTATCTGAATTTATGTTATAGACATTGATATTTTGTGCGATATCCTGTAGTCGTTCTTCAATTTCTTTTTCATCTGTGGAATTGAATACAATATTAAAATTATCTGCGTTGATTCTTGCGACAAACTCTCCAGCGTGCAGCTTGTTTTGGATGGTTTTATAAACATGTGCCAACACTTGATTGCCTGCATCGGCGCCAAAGGTATCATTGATCAATTTGAATTTACGTAAGTCCAGCGAAACAAATGTATAAGGATGAAAATTCTTCAACTTTTTCTTTAATTCAATCTCCAGCATAATCTGAGAAATACCTTCGGTGACTGAATCTTTATATGCAAGATCTGAGATTTCTTTATTTGCTTTATAAGTACGATACGTTAAAATGAAAATGAATCCTATGAATAATACAAATAATGATCCTACTAATACAAAGATTGTCATGTTTATATATTCTAATAAATTTCGTGCATAGATGGTGGAAGGTACAATGGATAAAAGATACCAGCTTGTGCCTTCTAATGGCTTATATGTTAAAGTACGCTTTTTTTGTCCATCAACTCTGAACTCAAAACTGCCGCTTTTGCCATCTTTCATATCAGCTTTCATCTGTGCAAGAGAATAGCCAGACTCCATAACTGCCCGTTCTTCAAAACTTGTAAAGAAATTGGAACCATCTAATAAGGCATTTTCATTGGTAGAACGCTTGATATAATTTCCTTCATAAGAAATAATATGTGAAAATCCCGTTCCTGAAAAGGTGTCGGTATTCATTAACAGTTTCATTGTATCCACAGGAATATATCCAATGATGGCTGTATAATCATCGTTATCAAGATAAGGAACTGCATATATCAGACCCTTTTCTCCCTTATATAATGAAACAAGTTCATCACTGATGTACACATCGCTTGTTTTCAATTTTTCTGTGATATGTAAGGCGTCAATATGGATAGGCTCTCGCCCCTCAACATGCAGGATATCTTTGTTGTCCATAAATCCAAACCATTCAAACGCACTGCTTGATAGACTATCATTTACAAATGCTTCATATTTGGTTTCGCTTATATATTTTAATTCATTTGCGATATTACTGATGTAAGATACATTTGTTTCTACACGCTGTTCTACTTTAAAGGAAGTTTGTTGGGATAATTCATTTAGATAGCTGTTGACTTCTTTACCAACAATATTTTCTCCCTTTTTGATCAATCCCCATGAAAGCACGGATATAATCGCAATAATCATGCAGATCAGTCCTAAAAACAGGCGTTTCTGCTTTCCATCCATAAAAAACATTTGTTTCATAAATTTTTTCTCCTTATTGTGCCTAATATATTTATTTTACCATACTTTTTATGATATATGGCCTTTTCATCATACTTATTGTATAAATAAATGGATATTTTGCATTAAAATATCTTATATGAGAAAAACTTTAAAATATATTAGAAAATATATGAAAAATACTAGGAATAAAATATAAAAAGTATTAAAATTAACAGAAAAGAAGTACTTTTTATTATTTTTCTCAAATAAAATACTTTCTTCACAAATATTAGTGTAAGATATATATGTGACATAAAGGAGTCTTATATGAAAATAGAGCTGCAGAGAACATTTGATGAATATTTTAAACAATTTGAAGTTGATGAAGACGTCAATGTGAAATTAAAACAATTGATTCTGAATAATATAGGATTATCAGATGAACTATACCCTATCCTAAAACGTTTTTTAACGATTGCAAAAGAACAGCACTATGCCTATTCTACAGCTCTTGGCTACTCTATGATCTTTTATTTTTTATACTCTAATGATGTCGATCTGGCGATTGAATATAATGAAAAAGCTCGTGCTCTTTTTAAGCAGATTCCTGGATATGAGAACACCGAGGGTATCTTGACAGTTGCGAATAATGCGGTTCTTGGTAATATTTTAAAAGAAGATTATGGAGCTGCTTATGATGAAATCTTGCAGGCTATGCCAATGGCAGAAAAAAGCGAGCGCATGTCTTATTACTCTGCTTTCTTAAACAATGGCGCAATCATACTGTCAGAATTTGGTCTGTATGGAAAAGCAATTCAACAGGTAGAAGAAACTCTACAAAAAAGAGAATTTATTGGAGAAAGCAATTTTATCGTTACCATATTCCTTTATGGCAACTTATGTGTCAGTTCAGGAAATATCGAGAAACTGCGTTCAATCATTGAAACTTATGCAAATCATATACAAACAACAGAGTTATTTGACACATCTCTGTTTAATAAATTCTATCTGGAAGCTGCCATGATGGAAAAAGATTATGAAGAAGCAAAACGGGCATTTCACCACTTACAAGATACCTACAATTTTGAAACCAACGATATGATTGATAATATGGAAGTATATCTTGCGTATGCACGTTACTTTATGTTTATCCATGCGTATGATCAAGCTGAAGTTTATTATGAAATCGTATTAAAAAACGTCAATAACATGCTGGGGCATAAACGTCAGATACATGAAGAAATCGCACTGTTAAAAGCTAGAAAAAAACAATATGAAGAGGCATATACGTCTTTAAAAGAAGCACATGATCGAAGTATTAAATATGTAAACTTCATTGATGATATGTATCGCCATGAAATTGAAGACGTATGGGAACGTAACCGTATGCTTTCCTATGAGGTATTGTATCAGCGTTTGTTAGATATCACTACTTTTGGGAAAACGGTAACTTCTACACTTACAAGAAGCCAGCTGATTGAAATCATTCAAGAACGTCTGCCTCAGATATTTAAATTTGATGTTAGCAGACTGCTTCTGTATAATGAAAAGAAAAATCAATTCCAATCTTTAGATATGACCATTTTTCTATCTGCCACACACCCAGTTCTTCAACAGTGTATCAATGATAAGGAAGCTATTGTCAATGCCAATATTCAGGAAGGCGATGCAATCTGTGGACAGCTTGGTTCTTTATATGAAAAAAGTTTACGTTCAATTTTATTACAGCCTGTGACTTATCAGAATAATCTATTGGCGATTATCTATTTTGGTTCTTATCAGATTAATTTCTTTAGTCAAACTGATCAGGGATTACTACAGGTATTTGCTGATTATGTAGCAATTGCGTTACATAATATCTATCAATTTGAAAGTGCTCTGGATAAATCCAGTTATGATTATCTAACAGGAACATATAATCGAAGTGCATTGATGCAGCATGGAGAACAGATGCTTTTACAGGCTAAAGAAAATCATGAAGCTTTGGGTGCTTTGATGATTGATATCGATAACTTTAAAAATATTAATGATACCTATGGACATATTCAGGGGGATGAAGTCATTCGCCAGGTAACAAATGTTATGGATCAGTTTAAACAGCATGGTATCATTGCTCGATTTGGCGGAGAAGAATTTATCCTGTTGATTAATAATGTTTCTCAACAAGAGTTGTATCAAATAGCTGAGCATATCCGTTATACTTGTGAATCCTGTATAGTAAAATGTGGTGATAACCAGATCACATTTACCATCAGTATTGGATGTTGTCATCAGACACAAATCAATACTACTTTGAAAGCTATTTTTGAAGAAGCTGATCAGCGTTTATATGTCGCAAAACGAAATGGAAAGAACTGTGTACAAATGTAAAAGATGGAAACTGATTCCATCTTTTTTATATACGGTATATTTGTGAAAGGATAGTTGGATCTTTTAGTTTTTGATCTTCAGCAAGTAAAATGATTTTTGATAAAATTTCTGCCGTCTTTGGATCTTCATCTAAAAATGGAAGATACTGTTTTCCTCTGCGCTGGCTGTGTACTGGAAGAATATGAATATTCGCTCCATGTTTTTGATGTATCATCCCACTACCTAAATGAACAGAATAATCATTTAACGATCCTTTGATATTCGCAAAATGATCCTGAATAGTCACGTTATCAAGACGCATCAATTCCATTGTATATGTGATGATTGCTGCACGCAATTCTATCGTTGAGGTGGTTGTTAAAGGATCCACACCACCAACATATGCAACACTGACCGCCATATCTAAATCACGCATAATTTCAGAATATGTAATATCATCAATATCTTTTATTAAGACTGGTTTCCCTGTTTTACGATGGATAAACTCTACATAATCAATACATGGCGCCTCTATATCGGATGGAGAAAACCAATCTGCTTCTGCATATAAATTCACAATAATATCTTTATGATACAAGATACGTTGTATTCCTGTTTCATAGCTTAGATTCCATTTACGAGATTTTAATGCCGCTGCTGCTTTCTTGACTTGTATCTGATAACCACTGTAACGTTTACTCATAGATACATCTTTTTCTTCATCTAATTTCAAATAAAGTTCACGGAATACCTGTTTAAATGGCTGTACAATTTGTTGCATAAAAATATATTGTTGAAAATCCTGCCAGATTCCTGCTTGATATAAATCATAGGGATGGGCAATCTGGATTTGATCTTTTAATTCATGATATTGCTGTGTGTCCCAAAGCAATCCATCCTTATAAAAGCCAAAACCTGTGGCTTGTTTTAAAACAAGTGAAGAAAGCAATGGAGATAATATCGGATGATGCATCAGCACTTCGATTTCTTCTTTATGAAAGCATGTTTGCTCTTCCATTGCGCTTTCTAACAATGCTTTACTACGTTGCTGCTGTTTATTAAAATCTTGGTGTATTTCTTTCATTGTAAGTATTACTTCATGTTTCTTTATTTTTGCCGGAACACTATTCAACAGTTTTCCATTTTTACTGATTCTGAGTTTATTTTTGCCATCACTAAGGATTTCAATCCAGGCTTCGTAGTCATCAACTTTTTGAGGAATTAAATATTGCTTTGTACTTTCAATAATCTTTGATTCCATCATCCATGTTAAACGTGTGACATCACCATAACCAGAATTTCTAGCAAGATTGATGAGAGCAATTTGTACACAACGTTTTTCACTTGCTTGGCGTTGTGAACCAAACTGCTTAGACTGCGTTAAGAATGTTTGCACGTTCTGATATCGCTCTAATAAATCCTGTTCATCAGTTAAAGGCACAATACAATATGCATTCAAAGCATCTTTATTACGCTTTTCCTGCGCCTGTTTTAATAAATCTTCCTTTTTACTGAATCCAAGGCAGGCATCAGCATACTTTCTAGCACGTGTATGACATGCATTATCGCATAGAAATTTTGAAGCTTGATATAATACTTGGAATCGTTTCTTGCCTAAACGTTTATAAACCTGACGACACCATTCCATATCAAAAGCGCCATCTTGCAAGTCAATTGGATCAAGGCTGGTATATTTTGCAATTTCTGCTTTCTTTGCATCATCTGCGCCTTCCTTCATATGTGCTATAAAATAATAGCATCCTTGAACAAAACCATCCCATTTTAAGTATTCAGAAATTAAAGAAATCCATTGTGGTGCAAGCATTGCGACTTCCACTAATCGTTCCTCTTTTATACCTGTATCATGAAACATATCTGCACAATCAGAATCTAGAGGCCAGCAATGACGAATGAACCATGTTAAATGATCTCGCTTTTCATTCCCTCTTGTATGGCGAACAAAGTTTTCATGTTCCATTGCCTGAATAAGCTTAATCAAACGGGATAATCCAAATACAACATCTAGTGAATGAACAAAATCACTAACATCGGTTTTCTGATTGATTCGGGTACATTCTGATTGAATTATACGATCTGTAATTTCATCCAGACATTCTACCAATATTGACTGTACATCCTGATATTTTTTATTCAAAATTCCATTAAATCTTTTTGGCCTATTATAGGCATACCCTTGATAAGTTAAACGTATTGCATTATTTAATTCATTTGATTCTCCATAGTATCCATGTATTTTTTCTTTTGAATATATACATAAGATTCCTTCGTATAATAGTTCCTTTGATACAAAACCTTCTTTTACAGCTTTTGCTAAAAACAAAGGAGAAGGGATATATTTATTGGTAATTTCAATATCTGTCTGCCTTGTAAAACGATCAAACAATTGTAAAATTAATGGGCATATTGATTTAAACTCTTCTTCGTTTTCCCATTCGTTTTCTAATATACTCAACATAAACTTTAATTGATAATGTAATAATAAAGAAACACTATACGTTGTGTTTGTATAGGATTCTTTTTGTTTATAACTATCAATTTTGGCATCTTGTAGTAATGCTGTTAAAACGATTTTTGACTGATGAAAAAATATCTTTCGTGCTTCCTCTTTTATATCTTCATAATATGCTTCTATTAATTCTGTTATAGTTTTATAATATGGGATTTTTTCTAATCTTTTTGCTACATCAACAATGCCTTGTGCATGATAAAACACTTTTGTCAGTGATACATCCTCATTGGCATATGGTGCATTCAGCTGAGATACTAAAATAAACAATTGTTCCATGGATAATGCATCTTGTTGAAAGTAGTCCCTCCAGATTTCGGGAAACGGCATTGCATCCATACCATTTTTAGACCAGTCTTTATAGATTCCATGTACATTATTTATTTGATAATATTCTCCATATCGTTGATATTCTAATTCTCCATGCTTTTCTATACGCTTTGACCATACTTCGAAATAATCAAACAGTTTCTGCTCGTTCCATACAAAAACAGAGGATAAATCAGGCACTATTTTCTTGTGAAACAAAGCACTTCTTATCTCACAGGTTGGTATGTTTTCCTTGACTTCACATGGGATGATCTGATCTTGATGATATAATCCAAGACCATCTTTCATAGAATATGTAACTTCTTTAATATCCTTTGATTGAACCTTCGCTAATCCTGGCACTTTATCAGCAAGTTCTTTAGCGGCGTCTTGTCTGGTCAACATAGCGTCACTAGACAATCTTTCATAACTTGCCTGAACAACTGATGTTTTTTGATTCGCAAGGATTTCCACAATGCGTCCCCTTGCATTTCCCCTTTTTGTTTTCAATTTTTCTTCTAATTGAAGAATTTCATCTTCTGTTAAATCCAATTGTAAGAAACGATTCTTAACGGCTTCCTGTAAGGTTTCATTTGCCGCTGTAATGTTTTTTAAAAGATATTTACTTTGTGCACTTCTTGATACCATTGATAAATCATATTTCACCATATCTTTTAATTGATCTCCATATAGGGAACCTACTGCATATGGTAAAAACAGCTCTAATATTTCAGGACATTCTTTATGCAAATGATATAAATCATAAAGAGCATGTGCTATTTGATTTTTGGATATGCGTAAATAAAACCATTCAAATCCTTTACAATGATATGTTTCTTGCGCTTTCATATTATGTATAAAAGCTTCCATCCTTTTCGCAAAAGCATAAGCTTCCCTCGTATTTTGAAAAGGTGAATATTGATAGATAGCAAAATTCAGCTGATCATATAATAATGCCAGTATCCACTTATCGTGTTCATATTCTTGAAATAAATAAAGATAATCTGCAGATGAGAAGTTTTGAATATTGATAAGATAAACAATTACGCTGGCAGTAATATGAGATTGTCCACGTTCAAATAAAGTGATACCTTCCTTTATTGCATCTTCTTTATTTTTGATACCATTGACAAATAAAGCCAGGTAAATATCCAAAGGCTGATCACTTAATAATGCATGTTTTCGTGAAGCTTCATCCTGTATATATAAATGAATATGTTCTAATAAATAACCAATCTGGCGTGTCGTTACTTCTTCATAACCGATACCACACCACGTCATGATTGCACGCTGTATGGATGCATAGCGTATAAGATTTTCCTTCATGATCAGTGAAATCATTTTATTCAAGAAAGATAGCTGATAAGCATCGCAAACTTCTGCAACACTTTGGCGTAACCCTTCCTGCAGACGTGCTGCGGATACAACAGATAATAAAAGATCTTGTAGTTCTTCATTATGTGACATCGCAATGGCACAGATTAAATCTCGTGTTAATACACCAACATTATTTTCACTTGTTAAAACCTCTTTTGCTGCAGCAATTGATTCTTGATCTTCCTGTAAAAAAGCAGCTGCCATAACAGGTGCAAAGGAATAACGAAATTCATGATCATATGCTCCCTGTATCATTGACTTTATGTCAAGCCCACAAGCATCTGTTATATAAAATGCTGCAATATCTTCAACTAATTGCATTGCATGATCTTTTAAATGACAGGTTCTGGCAGAAATACGCGTATATCCTTTGGTATATGCAAAAGAAGGTACTTCTTTGATATAGGTACATAAATATTGTGATTGGGTTTTTAATAGTGCCCGAAATTCATGCTGGTTATCCAAAAAAGTATCTACTCGATCTGGTATCAAGTCTACAATTTCTCGATAATCAAAAACAAGATAATATCCTTCATTAGAATCAACTGTATTTACATATTTTTTCTGTAGTGGCGTTAACTTTATCCTCTGCAATGATTGATTATATGCTTTCGCCTTCTCGATCCATACCTGATAATTCATTTACCATAACCTCCCTGTCAACATAACCATTTTTATCCATACCACTTCATCTCCATCTTTTAGTCGAAGTTCTTCATCCAGCTCTTTTACCTCTTCTCCTCTTACAAATACCCGGAATAAACCATCTTCATAATCTTGTAAAATTGTTTGTTTTGCTTTTGATAAAGGTTCTTTGTGCTGGTTATACATACCAAAAACTATCTTACCTGTATCTTCATGTTGGTAAATATCACATACATTTCCATGATATTGCTGATTATATAACTGTTCACACATCGCTAATAATAAATCACGAAGCGTGTGTACCATTGAAATTTCATAAACTTTCCTTCCTATTTCTTTACGTGCTGCCGCTTTTCTTTGAATAACTTGTATCTGCATATAATTTCCCTTTCTATTTTCTTTATAAAATACCTTTTTACTATTATACCTTGATTAAGTTGTAAAAAGTATATCTATTTATAATTTTAGCTTTAAATTCTGTATGAACTTTGATTTTTATTCATATATTTTCTATTAATCTTTCCACTAATTATAATTATATGTAGATGTTTCCACCATAACATTTTGTGATATAATACCACCATGAGCAATTTTAAAATGAAGCTTTTGATTTATTTCGCAGCGATTTCAGCTGGTACACTGCTGATTTCAAACCTATCAGCTGTTAAGTTATGGAACCTTTTTGGCATTGCAGTAGATGGAGGTGTCGTCTTATTCCCAATCACCTATATTATGGGCGATTTGATTGTGGAATTTTATGGAAAGAAAATTGCCAAAAGTATTATATTCGCAGGTTTTTTCGTTAATATATTAGCGATTCTCGTATTTTATATCGTCATCGCCTTACCGGCTTATGATGGCTGGAATATGCAAGAAGCTTACGCAAGTGTTCTTGGCTTTACACCACGAATCATTATTGGTTCGCTAATCGCCTATCTTTGTTCAAATATCTTTAATAACTTTATCTTCACAAAGCTGAAGAACGGTAATGGAATTTTCGCATCAAGCTTTATCGCAAGAGCACTTGGCTCTTCTGCATTTGCACATATTATTGATTCATTTATCTTTGAAACAATTGCCTTCTTTGGTGTACTGGCATTTCAGGAATTCCTAGCACAAGCAATTTTTGCTTATGTACTTGGCATTGGATTTGAAATAGTATTATCACCAATAGAAGCATTCATAGCAAAGAAATTAGGAGGAAAACTGGAACATGACAACATATAAAAACAACAACACATTCAGTTTTGAAATCACAAAAAGAATCCCAGGAAAACTTGGTCGTGCTGGAATTATCCACACCCCACATGGGGATATAAAAACACCAGCCTTCATGGCAGTAGGTACCAATGGCGCTGTGCGTTTTATGTCAATGGAAGATTTAAATGCAGTAAATGCACAGGCAATGTTAAGCAATGGTTATCACTTAAGAAATATATCTCCTGAAATTGCAGAAAAAGGCGGTCTTGCCGCATGGTCTGGCTGGGATGGTCCAACGCTTACTGATTCTGGTGGATTTCAGGTTATGTCTTTAGGATCTGGCTGTGGAAAAGTTGTCAGTATGAAACGAGAACAAGGGGTTGTGAATGCTGATCCAAAAGAGCGTTTGGCACATGTTAGTGAAGATGGCGTACAATTCCATGATCCTTTCACTGATCAGGAAGATTTCATTGGTCCAGAAGAATCTATGCAGATACAATGCAGAATTGGTGCAGATATTCATATGGCATATGATGAATTAACCTCACTTGCGGATAGCTATGAATATAATGTAGAAGCACTTGCACGTACAGAACGCTGGGCACAAAGGAGTTTGGATGAACATAAAAAACTATGTGATCAGCTGGGTTATCATCAATCTTTGTACGGAGTTTTACAAGGTGGTCGATGGGAAGATTTACGTCGATCTACAGCAAAAAAATTTGCGGAAATGGACTTTGATGGTTATGGACTTGGTGGTGCTTTCTTAAAGGAAAGTCTTGGGGAAATCTTACGCTGGTGTTGTGAAGAGTTACCTGAAAATAAACCACGCCATTTGCTTGGCCTTTCACATCCTGATGATATCTTAATAGGTACAGAAATGGGTGCTGATACATTTGATTGCGTAGCACCTACACGTGAAGCAAGACATGGAAAGTTATACACCAAATATGGTCCCTTTAATCTGGCAAAGTTCTCTAATAGCACTGAATTAATTGATGAACATTGTGATTGTCCTACATGTAAAGCTGGATGGACACGTGGCGCATTGCGTGAACTTTGGAAATCCCCTGATTTAGAAAAGAAACGTCAATACTATAACTTGTCTTCTATACATAATCTACGATTTATCGTACGTCTAACTGAAGAAACACGTGCTGCGATTGAAAATGGAACATTTGAGGAATATAAAGCAGAATTCTTACAGAATTATTATCATACAAATGCAAAGTAAAGGATATATCCGTATTGGGTATATCCTTTTTGATACATAATTAAAAAATATCTTCTTATTCACTAGATTATTTTATATAATAGAATTAATCAAGGTAAATAAGGTGATGACTATGAAAATACAATTGATGAAGTTTCTTTTGGAAGATAAAGATATCCTGCAGCAACATTTAGATAATATGGCAGATCAAGGATGGTATTTAGATAGCATATCTAACTCTTTTATAATATTTGAAAAGAGTAATACACCATATTACTATATTGTAGATTATAACTACAAAACTTTAAAAGAAAAAGGATATGTAGAAGCTAAAATAGCCGATGAAAACACTTCAAAAACCATTCAACATTGTAAAGAAACCCATACAGCCTATTTTCATATTTATTACATGATGGAACGTCCTAGTGAGTTTTTTAATACGCTCATTCATGAAGATGCTTTAACAAAAGAGAGAAATCATTTACGCTGGAGATACTGCTGGCTTCCATTATTCATTATCTTTTGTTCTTTCACAATATGTTATGGTTATCCACAATTATTCTTAACTTTATTATCTTACAATATCTCGATTATTCTTAGTTTATTATTATTTATCACTCTTCCATTTTGTATAATTTCAACATTCAATCAACCATTGCATACATCAAGTTATAAAAAGAAAATACGGAAAATCAAAATTCGTTCTATTTTCACTTGGCTATTTGACTTTATAAGTTTGGTTTTAATCGTTAGTATTCTGATATTATTCAATCATAGCGATTCATCTAAAGGAACCTTGTCATGGGCTGTTGTCTGTTTATTGATTGGTAAATTTATTTTTCAACAACTTGGTGAGAAAAAATCTTATATCAAACTAATACTAATTGCAGGATTGTTGTACTTTAGCCTAGACTTCTTTTATAGTCATTTTCTAACAGTTTATCATCCAACTGTTACTTCACCATGTACCTTTTCATCTGATGTAACCGAATTAAATCATAATACGTGTGAATCTAAAAACTATCAATCTATTCTAATAAAATATAAATCATGTATTTTAGAAAATGATGATAATTATTTTGATTACCAACAATATGATACGAAAAGCAATTTCATAACAGATTTAGCTATGAGATCCATAACAAAGAATCGTAAAGTCGTAAAAACTTATGAATATAAGGGTGTGGAAGTATATACTCCTGATCGAGATAACAGTTTCATAAGTCAGAAATATAAATGGCAGCCTTTTCTTGTATTGCGAAAGAATCATCATCTTATTGCCTTAACCTCAAACAATAATTTTCATAAGAATAGAATCATAGAAATCATTAATGAATTAAATTGGTAAAATCTTCAGTAAATCATTTTATTTTATTCTTTTTGTTTTTTATTTTTCTTAAAATCAAAAGCAGTATGAAAAAGAATATTCCTGCATTAAAGATATCAAAAAGCAATCCACCTAAATATTCTGCGCTACTTGCAAGCATAATAGTATTTAACATAATCATTTTCTCCCTTCATTATAAATAAAGGTATCACAAATTCAAACTATTGTAAATAGTAAATAAGCTTATACCTTTATTTATCGCTTTTTGGTATAACGAGATCATGTTGAATTTCTAATTTTATTATTCTTCCTATTGATTTAGACGCTTCTATATTACAATTAATATCCATTTGAATTGTTGTTGTGAAGAAAAGTATAAATATAATCATGAAATATCTACTATCCTGTTACTGTGATTTTTTTCACATTCCTACTTTACCAACATAATATTTATTTGACTCAATACTTGTTCATCAAAATCAACATCACTTATATCTGCTTTATTCAATTTCAAATATCTTTTTTCTATACTTTCAACTACTGTATGTTGAAAAATTGACATTAGTATATCTAATTTTATATATTTTTCTACTATATTTTCAAAACAATCCTGTTCTTTCTTTTGTAATTTTGGTTTAACTTCATCTTTAAAGCCTAAAAACCACTTAACTAATCCAATATCACTTTGTTCCCATTCATTAAAAGGTACTTCTGATTCTACATTAAAATTGCACCAAAAATATAACATAGAAGGATAGTTTTGTTTTGCTATAATAGATGCAAAACATTTATCGCTATGAATACTATCCATAATGTAATCAGGGATTTCTTTTCTATTTGTATAAGAATGATGAGTCAAACAAGCACCAATATATGTTCGACCTTGAAAACAAAGAATAATTGTTGTAGTCACATTACTTATATAAAAACAATTTTCTTTCCATTCTAACTTTATGTTATGAGGAAATAAATCTCTTTGAAAACAAAGAATAATTGTTGTAGTCACATTACTTATATAAAAACAATTTTCTTTCCATTCTAACTTTATGTTATGAGGAAATAAATCTCTTTGAAAACAAAGAATAATTGTTGTAGTCACATTACTTATATAAAAACAATTTTCTTTCCATTCTAACTTTATGTTATGAGGAAATAAATCTCTTTTTGATGCATATAGAATTGTCATATAAGCACAATATCTATTTAAATATAGATAATCATAACTTATATCTGTTTTTTCTATACTTTTAATGTGAGGTTTTTTAACCTTTTCTGGTAGCTTTATATCATGTTGAATTCCTAATTCATTTAAAGTTTCAACAAATTCTCTTAATCCATCATCTTGATAGGAATTGGGCAAGTCGGATATATTTAGTTTCAGTCCTTTGAAACTTTTATTCTTTTTATAAAAATTCCACAGGGTATTAACGAAATCAAGTTCATTTTTATCTAAATCCTCATGATATTCCATCCAATAATTCATAAGGTCCTTTTCATTAGAAATATGTGGCATGATCAGCTCTGCGCTTTCTGTTTGGAATGTAGTTAAATCATCAAAAGAGTATGTTTTCCCATTGATATTCCAAATGAACGTGGTAATACTTGGTTGCACTACTCCATCTACATCTTCCAAAAGAAATTGCAGTGTTTCACTTTCTGCAATTTCTCTATACTCTTCAGGCATTTCTTTCAATTTGTTTTCTATGTCAAATTCTTCTCTTAATCTTCTGCTTCCTTCAAATCTAAATGCAGCGATAAATCCATCATCAAGAAAGGTTATGGTTCCTCTTCCCTCATCATTGATTCTATGATAATGATTATCATCCCATGATTGCTCATATGAGAAAATAGGATCTTTTAATTCTCCCACTAAATGAAATAAAGTTGATAAAATACAAGCATCGTACAATGCTGCTTTATCTATTGGCAATTCAAAAATATTATTTGGTTTCTTTCTTTTAAAGAATTTCATTTTATATCACCTATATCTTTCCTAGAGATGTAATCCTTTCTCATAGATTTAAAAAAATTGATTTTAATTTGTAAACATTAGACTATATCGCTGATTTTCTATCTAAATCAAATACATCAATATCTTTTCTTTCAAAAACATCCTCTAATACATCTGTGCCATATTCTTGCGCATATTTAAGCTCTTTATCTGAAATTGGAACAGCCATTAACCATGTAACATGATTTTTTTCATCATCTAATGGATGTAAATCATCCCATAAAAATGGTGTCGTTAATAAAATATGCTTCATATCAGAGTTTTTATAATATTCGCTGATCACAGAAGGATATATCACCCCTGGAAAACATGGATAATGTGTATTGATAATATTAAAAGCGCATGAACTTAATATATTTCCAAATTCAGGACGAGCACTTTCACAAGCAGCAATAAATTCCACTCTTAATTCACGATTTCCATCCAATTTCAAGCCGAGAGAATAATCCGATAATCCAATCGTTCCATAAGTTGTGACCCCCTCTTGTGGAGAGTCTATGCCAAAATATATATCTATACTGGATTCTTCTGCTTCATCATAAAATCTATAAATTTTTTTATTTCCGCCAACGATATTTAATAGCGTATTTGCTATTTCTTTTTTCATTATTTTAGTATCCTTTCCATTAATTTAAGCGCTTCTATATTACAATTATTGCATTTAAATACTTGAATGACAAGAAAAATTACCATCATATTAGAAAAAGCTGTACTACCCAATTTTGGATATCACAGCTTAATATTCATTTAAATCATTGTTGTGAAGAAAAGTATAAATCTTTCCCTTCTGGATCTTCTTCAATTACCAACATGCCTTCCTTTTCTATAATCTTTCCAAAAAAATACGACCACATGTTATCTTTTGTCATTTTCTTTACTGCTTCTTTAAATATCATTTTTCTTTCGACATCATCTTTGAAGTAAAAAACCAAATCATAATCTTTTGGAAGATTAGCTGTCGCAATCATGAAGTTTTCTCTAGCATTTGCCTCGATTTTTCTTGCTTTTGTTATTGAATAATCTCCATAAGTGAAATACAAATCATTGATTGTTCTATCTGTCATATTACATAACTGCAAATACTCTCCTGCTGGTACCATAAACGTGTTCATAGTTAGTTCCTCCTGAATGCTTTTAAAAGCTTCTATGATTCTGTTTACATAAGGTGATCCTATACGAAGAAAACAAGACTGCTCATCATACGAACAATTGCTAATTTTCTTTATATCACTATAGTAACGCTTATCCGTTATTAAGACAGCTAAAAAAAACTAAGTTATATAATCAAAACATTCTTATTATTTGTTCGTATAATAACATTTCTTTATCGTTGATTGCTTTATTATCATGATAATGTCCAAAATACCAACGTTTAAAATCCGTATTTATTCTGATTTTTTATAAATAATATGTTAATATATCTGCTTTAAAAAGTCCTGCTGACATCAATGCCTGTGTGCTAGTAGCACAACAATGTGTAATAATATAATCTACTTTATTGTGATGCTTTTCTAAATTACGGATACCAATATCCATTTCTTCTTAGCTTGGCAATTCCTCTTTCCACCATAACTCATGATTGATGCGATAGAGTATATTGTTCCCTATCGTTTTTCCAAAAGCCAAAATCTCCCGCTATAATTACATAGTCTTCTTTCGTCATTTGTTTTTGTTCAGGGAATTTTTCTGTACTAAATCTTAAATAATCCCCATGACAATCTCATGTAATATAAATCATGCTATCCTTCCTCCTATAGATTTCTTTTCTAATCTGGATACGAATAATATAATTGACATAATTGCGCATACAACACAAAACCATATCTGTAAAAGAATATGTACATAAATTGGAGCACTAGTAACGGATTCCACCATCACTTGATCAATATAAACAGCTATTATAACAGCAATTATAGATAACAATATAGGTATTAGTATCATTACAATTTTACTTTTCTTTAAGATGAATAATACAAACTGGCAAATAATCAAAATTAATGGTAATAGATAATTTATCATATAGTTTTCCCTCTTTCTTTTATTACCTTGTTAATATTTTGTATCAAACCATGCGTAATTTTCTTTTTCATGAACGTATATATAATGTATTTCTATATCTTCCTGGTTATAAATATCGCTTAATTTTACTAAAAAGAGTTTTATATCTTTTTCATCATTAAGTTTTTCAATTTGCTTTACTTTTTTCCGAGGATAACAATCATTTAAAATATTTGATAATGATTTACAATCTTGATCTTTTTGACATATAAATGAATTTCCTATATTCATAGTGCGAAAGCCTAGTTGTTCAACCGGTATCATGTAATAAGGTTTTTTTTGATAGACAATAGCAATATATCCTTGAATTGCTGCGATGGACTGTTCTGTACCGAATGTCTTATATGTATACATACCAGAGAATATCGTTGTGGCAAATAGTATTCCTATGATAGACATCGTTAACAGTCTTTCTCTCTTTTCTTCAAAGATAATCATAAATACAATCATTGCGATGATCAATATGATCCAAATCTTTGAAATGCTCAGTGAATGGTATAACAGAATATCAGCGGATATTAAGAGCAGATCGAAAATGAGCATAAAAATCAATATAATACGCTTATATAAAGATGACATAACTTTTACCTGCTAATTCTATTTGAGATTTAAAAATTTGCATAACCAATAACCTCTTTTCATGGTTTTAGACCGTTAATACCTTTGTCCAGTTCTATGTATAATCATATAAATAATAACAGAAGCCCCATAAAGGTTTTTTATAATGCATCTATCACAAGCACCTTATAAATTGAACTATCTTTTTTAACAAAAGAATATATAGCATTTAAACTTACTAAACCACTCAAAATCGTGGTGTAAATTGAATTAAATAGTATAAAGTGTATT
Source organism: Absiella sp. AM09-50 (assembly GCF_003433845.1). Classification (NCBI taxonomy): domain Bacteria; kingdom Bacillati; phylum Bacillota; class Erysipelotrichia; order Erysipelotrichales; family Erysipelotrichaceae; genus Amedibacterium; species Absiella sp. AM09-50. The sequence continues at coordinate 92,449 of NZ_QVFI01000008.1, read as the reverse complement.
CCTACACTAAATAAAATACCTGAAATTACATATTTTTCACCTTTATTACTTAATAAAATGAAAGATAACATGATACCTATCATAAGAATGATAAGAGAAGGAATAGAACAAAATCGACTATTTGATGATACATTCAAATATGTTTTTATAGGATTGTTAGTCATCAACATAAGTATTCCTAAAGTATAAAGGAAACCAAATGCCATCCATGCATATTTCATTTTACTTGTTTTATAATATACTAAACACATCAAAAACATTGATATACCCATAATGATTAAAAATAACCCTATCACTCCTTCTTTACCCTGCACCTTATTTTCCTCCACTTATTCCATTTATTTTATTATTAGCTCTATTATGACATCTTCTAAAATAGAAAACAAGATTAAAAAAACGGCATTCATATTTGAATACCTAAAATCTCATAAACTATAAGTTAGAAGCTAAAGCTCATACCTTGTTCCATGTGAGAGTAACAATCCGTCTGTTATTTCTACACATAAAATTATAGTATTTTCATCATCAAAATCATTATGCCCATTGTCTATCCACTCAGAAAATACATCTTTCAATTTCTCGGCAATTCGATAATTTTCATCTTTCCCGAAATATCCTAAATTTATACTCTTTCCATGAGCTGTAAACCATTCACCAGCTATTGCAACAGTAGAGTTACTTTCTATATGCTTCATTTTATTTGAAAGTGCATATGTAATAATATAAAATGCACCATTCTCATAATAGGCATTTACATAACGCACAAAAGGCACCTCATTTTCTACTGTTGCTAATGCAATGATGGTATCTTTTCCAAAGCGTTCAATCATTATTTTTTCAGCGTCTTCACTCAATTTTTTCACAAGGTCATCTCCTCTACCAATTCTAATTTATTTCTCTGCATATGGACAAATATCTATTTTGGAATAGCATTCTTTTGATAATTGTTTATTATCCCAAAAGCATAACTTATTTACTGTTGCAGTAACTTCGTAATCACATTTTCTATATTCCATGATAAGCATAGTCCCTCAATGCTTAAATGAAGCGCCCAAAAGGTGCACAGAATGCTCAACTACTTACTTATCACCGTTGAAGTGGCGGACTTTTGCCTGCTTTTGGTTAAAATAATACAAGATTACCTCTTTTTTTATAGGCTATATAACCCTCATGATGATTTCCTAAAATGATTCTTCCCTTTACAATTTTTTTGATTTTCATATGTGTTTTCCTTTTTATGATTAAATACGTAGACTCAAATATGCAATCTATGATATTACAAACATACCGTAGTTTACTAAAAGGGTATTTGATTTTAGCGGTATTTATATAACTCCCCTACGTTTTGCTTCTTCGATTAATTTAGGTTGAATGAAAGGATAAGTCCAATCTTTCACTAAATCGTCTATTAAAATGATTTTTTCTATTTCACTATGTATTTCTTCAAATGAATAAATATCCGCATAATAAAGCATTCCGAATGTTTCATCATTCACATTCTCATTTACTCTGGTTTTTCCTTTCACAGAGTACACGCAAATAGGCTTCATCGTAAAATCTACGGCACCAGTTTCTTCTTTTAATTCACGTTTCGCAGTATCTAAAATCAGTTCACCTTTTTCTCTATGTCCGCCAGGTACTTCATAAGTATTTCTATCCTTATGCTTACAAAATACCCATTGCCCATTTGACTTAGAAATAATAACTGCAAATTTTAATAATCTATCATCTACATTATCATAAAATTTCACTTCAATCATTTTTCTACCTCCAATAATTCTAATTTACCAAGTATATTGTCTTATTGTGCGTATTGCTTTTTGCCTGTCTTTAAAAATTAAATTCTGCATACTATCATCATATATTTTCTCATATTTTTCCAATGCCTCAAGAATAACATCTATTAACTCCGGTTTATATTTTGCTATCATAACCACATCTTTAATACATTGTCTTGCTGTAATTGGTTTTTCATCTTCGATATGTTTAAGCCACTCATCAATAATATTATTCACTTTATTTTCAATATCCCATTTTGCATTATAAGCAATCAATCGTAATCCTCTTGTACGAATATATGAATTTGTATGATCATTCATCATCTCAACAAACTTATCGAAATATGGATACACGTCATTACATTTCTCACTTATTTTCAACAGCTCTTTCAATATTTTATATGCTTGTTTATGATCTGTGCAAACAAGCTGTTCAACTTGTGCGTCTAAATTCATTTTTATCATCTCCTAGACTTTATAAAAATTCAAGTTCATCTTTCTTATACCATTATGACATTTCATGAATGAAAACACAAGATTTTAAAACAGTATTCATTTTTGAACACCTATAAACTATACAGCTTGCGGTTTGGCTATGGATAAACGGTTCTGATGAAGGCAAGGCTGTTATAAAAATAGTATCACTATTTTCTTAAAACCTAGCGTTTTGTTTCATACTGTGACTCAACAGATGAAAGCTATGCTTGTTCAATATTGATCCTCACAAGGATAACTTGTATCATTTTTCATATCCTAAATTCAAAAATAGTTTAAAAAAAATAATTAAATCTTATGAATGAAACTTGAATACGTCTAATAAATTATCACATAATCTTACGTCAACTTTACATCACAAATTACTTTACTTTGTTAACAATTTGTTAACTATTGGTGACCAACCTATAAACCACCACAAATTCTTCTATATGCTTTAAAGACTCATTTTACATTAAAAAAATCCGGGATCATTATCCTATCACAATTATAGTGAGCAAAGTCACTGTTGCTTTCTCTATGCGATTTTACGTAACTCGATGAAACAAGTTTCCTTTGACTCTATTTGATTTTCAAAAATATGTTTCTATTGGTGTTTTTAATTATCGCACTCCTTTTACTATGAAATAAAGAATGTTATAATTATGAAAAACAAACTAATTAGAATTTGTGGAGGTATGATATGCTTAAAACTGAATTCGGAATTGTAGAATATTTTGATAATGGTGAATATGTTATAGATGAATCCATCGGAGTTATTTATATTGATGAAGATAAGTACATTAATGATTGGTGGAATAAACTTCTAACAATAAAAACTTATTTTCATAATTTGGATAGGCCAGCGCAAGCGCTTGCTAGGTGGGGAATCACTTTAATTCCACCTGAGTCTTTACCAGCATTTCAAGATATTATTCTCTCAGATAAAAGAATAAATGAAGATACACATCTGGTAGAACTGGCAAATTTAATAAGTATGGCAATTAATAATAATAAGTTTATAATACATTTTGGAGTATAAAAAGATATAGACAAATTCCAGTTTATAGGTATAAACAAAATACTCATTTTTTTGGGGAAGAAGAACATGAATAACGAGATTATAATTTTTAAAGATGAGAATTAGAAGTCAATGTTAGCGAGAATAGAGAAATAGTTTGGCTAACACAGAATCAAATGACCTATTTATTTGAAGTAGACAGAACAAGAATCACAAGACATATTTCTAATATCTATAAAGATAATGAATTATCCATGGATTTAACATGTGCGGAAAACGCACTAGTTCAAAGCGTTCACGTAAAATCAAAAGAAAAATAAAATTCTATAATCTTGATATGATAATTTCTGTTGGATATCGTGTTAAATCTAAGCGTGGTATAACATTTAGAAAATGGGCTACTAGTAATTTAAAGGATTATATGATTCAAGATTACACTATTAATCAAAAGCGTCTTGAAGCATTAAATAAAACTATAGAAATACAATCTCGAATTATTGCTAATGCCTTAGAAACGATGAAAAAGATGTTTATGATGTTGTTATGGCATATACTGATGCTTTAAATCTTCTAGTTGATTATGATCATGGATGCATTAAAAAACCTGAAGGAATTCTTTCAACATACACACTAACCTACAAAGAATGTCGAGCGCTTATTGACCATATGAAAATTCATAAAATCACTGAATATGAAAAAAAGCCCTTAAATAAAGGCTTTTTCTCGTTTTTGTAGTTTTCTTTTGCTCTCTTAAGAAACAATAATAACTATCTCTTAGAGAACTGTGGAGCACGACGTGCTGCTTTTAATCCGTATTGCGCGAGTTTTTGAGCTGTTTTTCCTTGATATTCCGGGCTTTTCCGGCTTTCTGCTTCTCAGTTATCCGGTGTGCGGACCATAAAAAACGGCCTTTTTTCATTCAGCGATAGCCTGATGAAACGCACCATTTACTACCCCAAACAACTCCTCTGGTTTATTATACTTCACTTTTGCATAGATGTCCATAGTTGTTTTGCTGTTTTCGTGTCCGGCAAGGTATTGTACTGTCTTTGGATCAACGCCCGCATAGAGAAGATTGGTGATGTAAGTGTGCCGCAGCTGATGAGGTGTCACATCAAAGTCCAGCGTATATTTGATTTGGGGTTGATTCTTCTGGGTCATACCCAGCGTTGGAGTAACCGTATATTTGATACTCTCCCCATTTACATACTTATAATAGTTCCGGGGCTTAGTGGAGCGGACAACGACATACTGCCACACTCTTTGGAACTGCGAGGCAGCCAGTGGCTCTCCTTTGCTGTCAGCGATCACATAATCTGATATGGAATTTTCTTTCGTTTCTCTCAGACAGTCCACCAAACACTTCGGTATCGGAATATCCCTTTTTGCCGCCGGAGTCTTTAGCACCGTAGAAACCACGGGTCTGTTATGCTCTGTACGCCATGCCCGCCTCACCGATAGATAAGGTGTATCCTCGTCCAGAAACACACAATCCCATTGCAGTGCAAGAATTTCTTCCCGACGCAGACCGGAATACAAACCGAGCATAATAAACAAATATGGAGGAAGCCCCTTGACTGTATCCAGAAGCACGGCTACCTGCTGATCTGTCAATGCCTCCTTCTTTTTTGTCGGTTTTCCGCCTTTACCGGATATTCCCGCACAGGGATTGTGTTCAAGAATTTGGTTTCTCTCTGCCGCATAAAAAATGCACTTGAGCAGCATATTGACCTTATTGTATAAGCCTTCCGATTTCTTTGACAATGGAACAAGAGCCAGCCGAATATCGTCAGCAGTCACTTCTTCCATATACATCTCTCCCAGAGGTTTGATGATATAGTTTGTCATATCCCTCGTATAACCTCTGAGTGTAGACGCAGACACCTTTGCCGACTGCATCAGCAGCCACTTCTCTCCATACTCAGCTACTGTCGGGTGCTGCCGGTGAAAGATAATTTCTTCCACCTTCTTCCGGGCCTCTAACTGCTTCTCATACAATTCTTCACAAGTAGCGGCATACAAACTCAACTCTTTGCCATCTGCATCCGTAATCCTGGTTCTGTAATACTGGATTCCTTTCAATGTAATGGTCCCATACTTCGGGATCTGTGTTTTCTTTTTTGCCATCTTTGATCGTCCTTTCTTGATAATGTGTAGTCTCCGTATCTACACTCTCTTTTTATCAGAAAGCCTCGATTTAATCAAAGATACGGCTGATGTAAAACAAAGAGCGAGACATCCTTGCCTCGCTCCTGCTTTACTTCCTATTTTATTATTACTGTGCTGCGTCCCAGCTTGCAAACGCGCAACTCATTGATCTGACCAGCTCATCTGGTCTGTTGTACTTAACCTTTGCATAAATGTCCATGGTAATCTTGCTGCTTTCATGGCCTGCCAGGTATTGAACCGTTTTGGGATCTACCGATGCATGAATGAGATTGGTAATGTAAGTATGCCGCAGCTGATGGGGTGTTACTTCAAAGTCCAGACTGTAAACCACTTTTCCGTTATGAGCAGCCTTTTCCCCCAAGACAGGTGTGACAGTATGCTTTACTCTTTTTCCATCTTCATACCGATAATAGCTCCGCTCCTTGACCGTCCTCGTAACAATATACTGCCAAAGTCGCTTAAACTGCGTGTAGGACAGCGGTTCGCCGTCCCGGTTTGAAACCACATACTCCGAAGTCGATGTTTCCTTTGCTGCTTTCAAACACTCAGCCAAGCAAACAGGAAGAGGGATATTTCTCTCCGCAGCCTTGGTTTTCAATTCGTCTGAGATTACCGGTCTGTTGTGTTCTGTGTGCCATGCCCGCCTTACCGTCAGATATGGAGTATCCGTATCCAGATATACTGAATCCCATTGCAGAGCAAGAATTTCTTCCCGGCGCAGCCCTGCATATAAACCAATCATGACAAAGACATAAGGCGGCAAATCTCGGATAGCATCCAAAAGGCGTGCTGCCTGTTCATCTGTCAAAGCCTGACGATCCTCTTGTGGAACACCGCCACCTTTTGTCGTGAGATAAATCGTCGGGTTATGGTCAATGATCCTGCTTTCCATCGCTGCGCGAAAGATAGATTTGTAAAGGATTACCACAGATTTATAAACCGATGCAGATTTCTTGGAAACCGGAACAAGGGCAAGCTGAATATCATCCAGGCTAACCTCACCCATCCGTTTATCTCCCAATTCCGCTATAATATGCCGCCTGACCTTTGAGGTGTAATCCGTCAAAGTAGTAGCTCGTACATGAACCGACTGCATCAGCAGCCACTTTTCACAATACTCTGCAACTGTGGGCGTTTTCCGATGAAAAGTGGCATTCTCAATCTGTTCCAACGCAAGCGTTTCTTTGTTGTATAGTTCTTCAGGTGTTTTTGCGTAGATAGCTACGAGCTTACCATTCGTGTCTTTGATTCTGGTCCTATAATATAGGACACCTCTTTTCATAACTGTGCCATATTGAGGAAGCATTATTTTCCTATTTGCCAATTCCTCCACCTCCTAAGAATATACTCCAGCGCTGTATCTATGTTTTATCAGACCATTATGATTTCGACAAGGATACGGACCGGCTCACACTCCAGCTCTGCGAGGTTTACGATATGTTGCGTTCTTTTCTGCTGGCTTTGCTCTGTGGGTGCATTTTGCGATATACTCCTGAAGGCCCGCCGAGGTAAAGTACACACAGCCATTCTGCACATATTGCACATAAGAAATAAGGCCATTGTTACGGGCCGCGTCCAGCGTTGCAATGCTGATACCCAAAATTTCTGCTGCTTCTTTTCGCGTAATAAGTTTTTCCATAAAGCATATTTCCTCCAATCCGTCAAGTTTGTCATCGTGTTTGTTCAAAATCACATGAATACGCTGGCAGCCGAAACCACCAGCGCATGGTATCTGATTTTGAACAGAAAGCGGCAAACGCTTCCTATTTATATTTCTCAGCTTTCGTCACATTTGCCACGCCCCCTGACGATGGGAACACAATAGGTCTCCGCTGGCGCGGATGTCATAACTCCGCAGCATCGTTCGTAACGTGTGCCGCAGGGTTCCCCCCAAGTCTTTGGCGGGCCGTGAGGAAGTATCTTTAAGCCCCCATGTAGTCATCGCGCCAAATCTGCCACCATTCTTTTATGAAATCGTAGATCGCTCCGAAGCAGTGCTTTCATCACCTCCCTGACTGCTCTATCCTCGCGGCGTTTCATATTCGCTCATACATGGGTTTATGTACCTGTTGTGCTGTCTATTCGATTGTCAATGTGCAGATGAAGGAGGAAAACTTGTCCTTCTTATTAACACTGACAAAAAAGGCAAAAAACAGGCGCATCAAATGAAACTTTATCAAAAATATTTTCCGAGCTGCTTTAAGCCACGGCGGATACTGTCTCGAACACGGCTTGGATCTACACCTTCTACCCCGGCAATTTCATTTACCGTCATTCCCAGGTAATATCGGGCATAAATCCTCTTTGCCTGTTTTTCCGGTAAATTCATCACAGCAGAATAGACCTGCTCCTGAAGCTGCTTTTCCTCCAGAAGCATCTCCGGTGTTTTCGGCTTCAACAGCACCGCATTTTCAATGCCATTCTCGCAATCCAGAGAATACTGTGCTTTATAACGATACATCTTTCGCTCATACGCAGCCTCCGCACGTTCAGCTGCTCGAATAGTCTCCATTACTTCCTCTGTCACATCTACAAAAAAGTCTGTTGTATAAACATCAGGATAAAGTTCCCGAAGGTTAATTTTCTTCATTATGTACCTCCATTTCGATTCACGGGTGATTGACGAGTGAATCGAATGGAGGTGGGGAACGACACCGGTATACAGCCGGATTATCTCCGAAAAAAAGGCAACAAAAAACGCCAGATTCCCGCAATGGGAAACTGGCGCACCAAGAACAGTTATTATTATGCTGAATCACATGGAACGATAATGCCGATGCAATGCTATACTTGCCCGGAGGAGGGGCAATGCTTTTTTTAATTGATGTAGATCATGGGAGCTTTGAAAAAGCAAAAGAGACACGGCAAATTAACCTCCAAGCGGCTACCGTGTCCCTGCAAGTCGTCATTAGTTTGTGTAAACGCAAAGAAACGGCGGCTCTGAAATTGTCCTTCAAAACCGCCGATTGAGTTCAAACCTTAAAATAGCGCACGAAATTATCTGCCCCAGTCAACGGTTTTTTTCTTTCCCCGGACGGGGCAGATAACTTATTATGCAGAGCAGAGCGGAGCCGATGTGCGCTAATCGGTTCCTTGTACTTTCTCCTTCAGCTTTCGGAAAGATGTATCACTGATGGCGTGTTCAATCCGGCAGGCGTCTTGTTCCGCTGTTTCCTGATCGACGCCAGCAGCGATAAACTGCTCCATAAAAAACAAATGGCGTTCATAGATTTTCTCGGCAATCTCCCGACCTATGACGGTCAGATGAAGGAACCCATCATCATCCACGGTCAGAAAACCTCCATTTTTCAAAACGCCTACCGCATGGCTGATACTCGGTTTGCTAAAGCCCATGTGCCGGGCAAGGTCAATGGAGCGGACCATGCCCTGTTTCCTTTGAAGAACCAACACGGCCTCTAAGTAATCCTCGCCTGACGCATATAGTTTCATTGCCTCCTCCTTCCCACGGCTATTTTAGTTTCCATCCAATCGCTTTCTTGCGAATACCAATGAAATCTGCATAAATACCAGGCTGCCTTATCAAATCCTCATGTTTGCCTGTCTGAACAATGTGACCACCAGACAACACGAAAATTTGATCTGCGTTTCTGACTGTTTTTAGCCGATGAGCTATCATAATAACCGTTTTATTCTTTGTCAGTTCTGCAATAGCACTCATCAGAAGATTTTCATTTTCTGGATCGACGCTTGATGTAGCTTCGTCTAAAATGATGATAGGAGCGTCTTTCAGGATTGCTCTGGCAATCGAAATCCGTTGCTTTTCACCGCCGGACAATGTAGCGCCTCCCTCTCCAATTACGGTGCCATAACCATCTGGCAGGCTCATAATAAACTCATGGCAGCAAGCCTTTTGAGCTGCTTTTACAACTTCTTCATGGGAAGCCGCTGGATTGCCGAATTTGATATTATTTTCTATGGTATCAGCGAAAAGATATACCTTTTGGAATACTTCGCTAATATTGGTAAGCAGACTGTCCAGTGTGTAATCCCGCACATCTACACCGCCGATTGTAATTTTTCCTCCGTCAACATCCCAAAACCGGGCGATCAGGTTACAAAGCGTACTTTTTCCGGCACCGGACGGACCGACGATAGCCGTTACGGTTCTTTCGGGTATAGTCAGGCTCACATGATCCAGAACCTGGTGTTCGCCATAAGAAAAAGAAACATCATCAAAAACAATATTGTAATTTTCAGGCTTTACGGGTTTACCATGTTCGTCCATGACGGGAGTTTTGTCAATTTCGTTTACTTTGTCAATCGAAACATCCAGTAACCGCAGGAGTGCGGAAGTATTTCCGGCTGACTGAAGCTGACTAAAGAGCATAAATGATGCTACTGTCATAAGCAGGCAAATGGAAAGCGCCATCGTTCCATTCAGGTAAAAGTACAACCCCTCCACTATAACAAGAATACTTGTTCCGTAGAGAATGATTTGTTGCAGCATATTGTAAGGGACGAATGTACGCTCTAATTTCAGATTTTTATCCTTGCTGTCCAGAATTGCCTGTCTCATTTTGCTATTGGAATTTTGACCGAGGTTAAAGGATTTTACAATCAGCATCCCTTGAACGTATTCCAGCACATTAGAAACGAGGGCCTCCTGGGCCTGCTGTCTTTGTGGCGAAACCGTTTCCGATTTTTTCTGTAACCGGCCGATGCACCATGTAAAAAGCAGAATCCCGCACAAAATCGTCAGTCCGATCCGCCAGTCGATACAGAGCATAACAATAGTAATAATCGCTGCATGGATATAGCCGCCTAATATGTTGGTTAGCACCATGGACGCATTATTTTCAATATCGCCCATAGTCGTAGTGACGACAGAAGTCAAATTCCCCAAATTGTGATCGTTGAAATACCCCATCGGCATATATTTCATGCGATCTCCAATATGAATCCGTTTCTCCGCGCACATAAAATATCCAATTTGCACCTTGCCGAAATCTGAAATGTAGCTGCAATAAATTTTAAGCAGCATACTTGCCAGGGTGATTCCAAATATCATCCAGATCATAGACGTAGTAAAACCGTCTGTTAAACCCGAAAAAACCATGGCTAATGCTCCAAAGGACATCATATCAAAAAGGGAGTGCAGGACAGAAAAAAGGATAGCTTTTTTCATTGTCCCCTGCATTTTCCCTGAAAACTGATAAATCTTGCTTAATGTCTTTATCATCTTCGCACCTCCTACGCCACATCTTTTGTGTCCATGTGCGCTTTCCACATTTCCTGATAGAGCGTACAGGAAGTCAATAAGTTTTCATGTGTTCCTTCGTCAATAATCTGCCCATCTTTTATGACAACAATTTTATCTGCATCGGTAATCGTAGAAAGACGGTGCGCAATCATCAGAACGGTTTTCCCGGCAATCACTTTTGCCATTGCCTCTTGAATTAAGGCTTCATTCTCGGCGTCAATGTAAGCGGTTGCCTCGTCAAGAATAACAATCGGCGCATTTTTCAGTACAGCGCGGGCAATCGCAATTCTCTGGCGCTCACCGCCCGACAAGTGACCTCCTGCACCTCCGACAACTGTATGGAATCCATTTTCCAGATTCAGAATGAAATCATAGCAGCCACAATCTCTGGCAGCCTGATATACTTCTTCATCCGTTGCGGATGGTTTTCCCATACGGATATTTTCTAAAACAGTTTCGTCAAAAAGATAGTTGTCCTGTGAAATATAAGCGATGTTATCCATAAGCTGTGACAACGGAATTTTGCGAATATCTGTTCCGTCTAACTTGACAGTTCCGTTTGTTACATCCCAAAATCCCGCAATCAGCTTCGTAATGGTAGACTTGCCGCCGCCACTGGGACCGACAAAAGCGGTAATGCTGTTTTCTGGAATAGAAAGGTTGATATTTTTTAGCAACGGCTTTTCGCTTTCATACGAAAAGCTGACGTTTTCTAACACAATATTGGAAGAATGAATAGACACCGGCGTTTCCGGGCGATCCAGTTCTTTTTCATCCAATACGGCGCACAATTCCCCGACTACTGATTTCATTTGAGAAATGCTGTCCGTAAAGTTCATGGCATTTAAAATTGGTGTGATAATACCCAATGACAGCACGATACAGGTAACAAATGCCGGAACGCTCAGGCTCCCGTTCCGGTACAGGACACAGCCAATAGGAAGAACACACACTAACACACTGGGCCAGATTGTAACAAGCATGGATTTGTAAAGCTGCACGCTTTTCATCCAGTTCACAGCATAGGCCGCATTATCTTCAACGGCATCTGAATATTTCTGGTAAGAATTAGCAGACTGATTAAACGCCTTAATGACTTCTATTCCGCCGATATACTCAACCACAGTGCTGGTCATTTTACGCACGCGCATAATAAGACCCTGGAATTTTTCTTCATATCCATTTGCCATTCCCTTATAGCACAACATACCAATCGGCAGGGTAATCAATGCAGCCAGCGCCATTCTCCAATCCAAAAACAGTAGGTAAATCAGAATACAAATCGGAATACAGAGATTCGCTGTCAGCTCCGGTACTAAATGCGCAAGGGTCGTTTCCATTCCCTCCACACGATCTACCAAGACATTTTTTAATTCTCCCGATGGGGTGTTAATCATATAGCCCATCGGAACCCTGGTAAGTTTATCTGCTAGTTTCAGGCGGATCTCCGCCAGAGTTGCGAAAGTGGCCGTATGGGAAACTAAAGTAGAGAAATTTGCAAAGCATACTTTCCCAAGGAAACCAATTCCCGCAATCAGACACCACTCCATATAGACGGACACAGATGTCTCTCCATCCATCAAGAGAATCACAATTTTTGAAACTGCAAAAAACGGCAGCAATCCAGCGGCAACACCCAGGATTGCCAAAATCACTGAAAGAACATATTCACCCTTATATGGAGCGGCAAGTTCCATCAGTCTGGACATGGGATTATCTTTCTTGTCCATTTCACATACGCTCCTTTTCATAAAAATAGAGGTTGGTTAAACGCTTCTAACCAACCTCTATTATATCTATTCGGCTATTTTCTGCCACTCTGATAGGGCGTTAAACCCTCCATTTAGACATTGGATTATATTTATCCCGCAGGCTGTACGTTATCGATCTCAAAGAACTGTGGCACGCTGGAGAAAGTATATCCGGCGATTTTGGAGGAATTATATACAACCAGATCCTTAGAATAGGAGATCGGAAGGTCAATCACATTGTCGTTGGAAACATTCAGTGCAGTAGCAATCGCACTCTGAACCACTTCGGGATCAGCAGAGGTGGAGAACGCATTTACCGCATCCGAATAGCTCTGGAAATCCTCAAGTGCCTGCAAGGAAATAGCATGAGGATCAGCACCGAGGGATTCCTGCAGGAACTTGTGCGGTTCAGTATAAGACCCTTCTGTATTCCATGTTGTAATGTCATAATTTCCTGCAACGCCTTCGGTCCACCAGGTCATCTGATCCTGGCCGGTAGTGGTTACGTCAATACCAACCTCTGCAAGCTGGGTCTTAATTGCAAGAGCCATGTCCTGTGCAAGAGAAAGATCAGTCCAATAGGTGTAATTCAGGGAAAGCTGCTGTCCATCTTTTTCACGGATACCAGTGCTTTCATTCATCACCCATCCAGCTTCATCCAGAAGTGCATTTGCTTTATCCAGATCATAGCTCCATGTGCTGTTATAAGTAATGTCTGTGTAGGGCGCTCCGGGTGCAAACAGGCTGGTGGCCGGAGTTTCGTATCCATAGGTCAGGCCCTTGGTGATTTCTTCCTTATTGACAGCGTATGCAATCGCCTGGCGAACCTTAAGATCGCTCAAAATTTTGCTGGACGCATTCAGAACCAGGTTCCGGGTCAGGGTATTTCCATCATTGATTGCGCCCTCGATCCCATCCAGAGAAAGAGCCTGATTATAGTCATCATAGCTGAGAAGGTCAGCACCGTAAATCAGGTCAACCTCACCAGTCTGTAATGCCTGAAGTCTGGAAGATGCCTCCGGGATATACTTTATGACAACTTCATCATAGTAAGGAGCTTCGCCCCAATAGTTTTCATTTCTGACAAAACGGGTGCAGTCACCGGAAATCATTTCTTCGCGGATGTATGGACCAGTGCCGACAACATCTGTGAATGTCTGGAAGTTTTCAGCTTCAAACACATTCGGGGACATCATACCAGCAACATTCTGGAAGCAGAAGTCATTGATATAAGAGAAGCAAGGGGCAGCATAATGAACGGCCACCGTGTATTCGTCAACAACCTCTACGCTTTCAATGTTGTAAATGCCCTTGATACCGCTAAAATTAGGGTTGGAACGGTCAAAGTCCAGAATTTCCTTTACGCTTTCCGCATTAAAAGCGGCTCCATCTGTAAAAGCAACATCCTGACGGAGCTTAAAGGTAAGGACAGTATTTGTCTCATCCCATCCCCATTCCTCGGCCAGTTCGGGAACAATTTCCCCGTCCTCATAGGCGACTAAAGTCTCATAGACCAGGCCACAGGCAATATTGTTTTCCTTGTTCATGGTCAGTGTCGTAAGGCTGTCCAATTCCTTAGCCGTGACGATCGTCAGTACCTTCGCTTCGTTTTCACCGCCAGTCTGCGTCTGATCGGAGGTATCATTCTGACCACAGCCGACCATAGACAGAAGCATACTCACGCCCAATGCAGCGGCGAGAAGTTTCTTGTAAATCTGTTTCATGTTATCCTTGTCCTTTCTGGTTTGATAATTGATCTATTAGATAGCCTTGCTCGGCGATCCGTCCCTCCCGCATGATGATAATCCGATTTGCAATACGCATTGCGTCCTTTCTGCTATGCGTAATGAAAATGCAGGAGCTGCCGGATAGCTTCACAAAGTTCTCTACTAAAGTAAGTACGGCATCCGCCGAAATCAGGTCAAGCCCGCTGGTCACTTCATCCATGATTAAGTAATCAGGTTCCACGGCAATCGCCCGAAGCAAAGAGAGCCGCCTCTGTTCGCCGCCCGAAAGCTGACGGACAGGCGTTTCCAAAAGCCCATAATCCATGTGTACGGCATCCATCAAATCTAAAATATGTTTTTTTCTTTCGGCTCTTTTCTTATCAGTTAAGTTCACCAGTGCTTCTTCTACATTTGCGTATGCAGACCTGGCAGGATTTAAAGTGCCGGAAGAATCCTGAAAAACAGCCTGTATTTTTTTACGGTGCTGTTTCCATGTTCGATAATTCCAACAGGTTATATCTTCACCATCCAGTAATATTTTGCCAGAAGTTGGTTTCTCAATGCCGATCAGAAGTCTTGCCAGCGTGCTTTTTCCCGATCCGCTTTCTCCCTCAATAGCAAGGCTTTCACCTTTACAAAGGTGGAGGTTGATGTCCGAAAGCGCATTAAAATCTCCCTGGTTCACATTATGATATACCTGATTTACATTCTGGATTACAATTTCTCCCATTTCCATTCACCCCGACTTTCCCTATGGCTCAACGCGGAAAATTGTTTCATCCAGTCTGTCTGCGGACTTGACAAGAGTTTATCCATCGTTCCATGCTCAATAATTTTTCCGGTTCCCAGAACATAAACGTTCTGACATAAGTTTTTAAGTGCGGCCACATCATGGGATACAAATAATATGCCTTTGTCCTTCATTTGCTCCTGCATGATGAGAAGCAATAAATCCCTGTTTTCTTCATCCAATGCAGCGGTTGGTTCATCGGCTAAAACATAATCCGGCGACATTCCCAATAAGATTGCCGCAGCTACTCGTTGTAGCATTCCGCCTGATAGTTCAGACGGATACGCACCCAAAATCCGATCCGTGTCTTTTAGATTTACGGAAACCAGTTTCTCTTTCGCCAGGTCAGTTGCTTCACTTGTATTCAAATGCAAACGATTGACAAAGGTTTCCCGCATCTGATAACCGATTTTTAATCGGCTGTCAAAAGCCGTCATAGGGTTCTGGGGGATAAATCCAAGCTTCTTCCCACAAAGCTCACGATGTGACTTGCGGGAAAGATGTGATAAATCTATATCGTCCAACAAAATTTTCCCGGCATCAATATGACAGCTTGTGTGAAGCATCCCCAAAATGCTCCGCAGCAAAGTTGTTTTTCCAGAGCCGCTTTTACCTGTAAGTCCAATCACATGGCCTGCAGGAATTTCCATAGATATGTCTTTCAGAAGGTAGCGGCCTGACCGTTCCTTGACATCTAACTGTTCAATTTTTAACATCACTCTGCCTCCTTCGTTGTCAACTGCCTGCCAATGACGTTAAAGCAGAGTGTCGATAAAATTACCGCCCCTATTGGATAGAGAATCATGGTCGGGTGAAGAACCAAAGCACCCCTTGCGTCTAAAATCATACTTCCCCAATCTACTACATTATCACCAAGCCCTAATCCAATAAAGGAAAATCCGGTAATAGCCAGAATCATATCCGCACAGGAAAGGCACAGAAAGCGAATCATTTCGGCAATCAAATTCGGGAAAATATGAATCAGCATGATTCTGAGCTTTGAAGCGCCGGAAGCGATTGCACACATGACATAGGCTTTTCCCATTTCCATGTCGGTACGGGTACGAACCAGTTTTATGTATCTCAAAATGTAAGACACAGTGAGCGCGACAAGAGTAGTTTTCGCTCCGCTGCCCCAGGCTCCAATAAACACAATTAAATACGCAATCGGGGGGATGGCTGTAACAGCGTTAATCAGGCCATCAATAAGTGCATTTTCTTTCATAACGGCCCGGCTTGTCACCATTCCGATAACAGTGCCAAGCAGAAAAACAATAAGAGAGCCTCCTAATACAATCCCCAGCGTTGTCCAGCCACCATAAAGAATCCGTGACAGAATGCAGCGCCCTAAAGCATCCGTACCAAACGGATATTCTGCGCTGGGATCAGCATATCTCTCCAACAAGTTTGATTTCATTGGATCGTTGGGTGCAAATAAAAATCCGGCAAAAAAGAAAATAATCACAAGGGTTGGAATGAAAATCGCACACCATTTCCGAAAACGCTTCGTTTTCATTTACGCCACCCCCTTTTTACGCCCGATTGCCCACTGCACCAAGTCAGCGGCAATGTTGCAAAGAGCAATCGCCAGCGCCAGAAAAAACACCTCGGCGTGTATCATGGGAGTATCGCGATCAAGCACATGGTTTACAATCAGATAACCAAATCCCGGAATTGAAAAAATGGATTCAATCACCGTTGCGTTAGCCAGTGCCAAACCAATGCTTTGTAAAAAGTTTGGAACTAAACCCATCGCTGCCCGCGGAAAAAAATGGCACAGCAAAAGCCTTTTTTCCGAAAGCCCACGGCAACGGGCATAAAATGCGTAATCCTCGTTGCTTTCATGCTCCAGAGCATCCATCAGAAGCGGCGTATAGAAAGAAGCCCCGAATACGCCAATGCAGATTGCCGGAGATATGTAGCTGAGTAGGGTTGTATTTCCTGCCACAGAAATTAAGGACTTTTGAACAGCAAAATAATCCAGATAAACGGTTGCCAAATAGAAAGAGGGTATGGACACACCCAAAATGCACAAAAGCCTGACTGCCTTTTTCGGAAGTTTCCAGGGAAGTAAAAAGGCAATACAACTAACGATTACAATGAAAACAACCTGAAAGATAGATGCCAGAGCTACAATTCCAAGCGTTTTCGGAAAGGCTGTGGCAATATCCGTCCAAACATCATGTCCATTTGCCAAAGAAACGCCTAAATCAAAATGCAGTAAGTCCCATACCCAACGGCCATACTGGACAAGCAATGGTTTATCAAACCCCAACTGAATCCGAATCTTTTCAATCTGTTCCGCTGTGGGGTTTCCGATCATCCTCTTTGCATAAGCTGTGGCTGGATCAACGGATGACAGTCTCATCAGCAAGAAAGACAGTAGAGTTACAAACAATAAAGTAAATATCAGCTCAACCAGTTTCCGTAGGATATATTTTCTCATATCCCGTTTCATAATACCGACTCCTTTGAGAGTTAGAGGAAGCTAACCTCCATGTAAAAAGAAAGAGCGTCTGCACGACGCTCTTAAATCATCTGCTCGCACAGATGATAGTATATTGTATCTGCTATTTTGCCGCCACTCTAAAAAGACCAAACACCCCCTATTTGGACAACTTTTTTCGGAACTCGGAAGGCAGTTCTCCAAATTCCTTTTTGAATACTTCGGAAAATTTACTTGGATTATCGTATCCCATTTTAGCCGCAATTTCTGTTATGCTGTCAGAAGTATCCCGAAGCAAGATCGTGGCAGCCTGCATACGATAGGATTTCATATAAGCATAAATAGAACACCCATAAACGCTCTTGAAGCAAACCTTCATTGAGGTAAGAGGAATTTCAAATTTTTCTGATAACTCCTGCAAAGTATAATGGTTGCGAAGATCAGCTGTCATATATTCCTGCATTTTCTTTATTGTTTGTACTTGATTTCTTGCAAAATATCTTCGTTCTTCCTGGTAATCCTGAAGCGAAACCTGATTCAGAAACATCAGCAATTCCAACACTTTCACTTTTAAATAGTAAGCGATCATCCGAGGCTCCACCCGATAAAGTTCCGAAAAAATATGTTCAATTTCGCTTTGAGTTCTTAATACAATGCAGGTATCATTCTTGCAAAACTTATCTGCAATCGAAAAGACATCTATATTCAGACCTCCAATCACACTTTCTATCCGCTTCATAGTTTGATCTGCCGTAGGCAGATCAATGGTAATAGAAATGCCGTGATAATGCGACAACGGAAAGTAAGTTGATGTAGTTTCGTTTGTCAGGCGGTTAATTGCAAGATCGCCAGCACCGACATACTGATAATCTCCATTAGCAAATTCGCATTCAAAACGTCCCTCCCGGCAATGATTGATTTCAAGTACATCAGAGTGCGGAAGCTTGTTTTGATTCTGTCCATCGCTCATGTGAAAATCATTATAGAATAATTCAATACCCGGAAGAATTTCATAGCGAGTGATAACACCCTCTCCAGTTACATTTTTCATTCTGTAAATGGAGCAGCCATCTTCGCTGACAATTTTTTGAATTTCCGGGTCAAAAAAGTCTGTAAATTGCTGTTCGCTCATTTGTATTTCCTCCTGGGGTTAGCATAGGCAAACCACGGTTAGTATAGCATCTTTTCATGGCCGCAGTCCATAGATATTTTTTGAATTTTGAAGTATGCGTGTTGATTCTCGATTCTTACGCATTTGGACACACAGGATTATTGTCCTCTTACCGCATTCAATATCATTCTCGTTTGGCAACGAACTAAAAGCTGAAATCTGCAATTCATCCTCATAGTTCAATTAGCAGCCGGAAACGCCATAATCATGGAGCAACCATGTTATCAAAAAGGAATCAGCATAATCAGTCCTGTTATCAAGCACAATAAGGTTATTCCTTTGTGCAAATCGGAACGATAAAATATATTTGAGGTGAACGATTATGCCGATTGATGATTTAACTGCTTTAGGGCAGAAAATGAGAGAGGCCAGAAAGAATAAAGAACTGACACAACAGGAACTTTCCGATCTAAGCCATGTTTCTGTAAAGCAAATTGCCAATATCGAAAAAGGGAAAATGAACCCGTCCTATTTGATTTTGAGAGCATTGGCAAAGGTCCTGCACATCTCTTTAGATACGCTTATAAATCCAGATATTTCTCTGGAGGATGAGGGTGTCAATCAGATGAAAATGCTTTATTCCAGCTGTCCGCCAGAAATGCGCGACACCCTGTTGCATCACACACAAGAAACGGTGAAAGAGCTAACAGAGTTGTCCGAGAAATTTGAAATGAATTGAGCCAGTGAGTGAAGTTTAACGATTTTCTCACTGGTTCTTTTTATTTCCAGAGAAAAGAGGCAAGCAATGCCTGTGTTAATACACACAGGCCCCAGAGAAGAAAATCCCTTTGTGATTTTCCTCTCTGCTTGCTTGTTGAGGGCAGCGCCCCCAAGCCCCTTTGAACACAGAATTTCATTCTGTGGCTGCGCGTTCTGCGAACGCTTTTGCCCAGGACCAGCTTACCGCTGGCCGTGGTCTTTTTCTTTTTCAACATCCTGTTCTACCTCCATTTTCAGCACTCGATCCACATTGGCCTTTGCCGTTAAAAGCTCGCGCATTTCCTCACGGGAACGCCGGTACTCGGCATAGGTCTTTTTCTTTTCTTCCAGCAATTTCGCGTACTCCGTCTGCAACTCTTTGACCTTGGGAAGTTTCTTGACTCCCATCTCATCAAAGGCATTCTTAGCAGCCTGGTGGAGCAGAATTTCTTCCTCATGTTCCCCCCGGAATTTCTTAGAGTAACCCGCCTTGCGGTATGCCACATAGACCTCACGGGTTTTAGCATAATTTACGATGTGAGTACGCAGAACAGCAATCTCTGCCATGCGCTTTTCAGCCGCTTTAATCTGCGCCGAAAGTTCATTGTGATGTGCCGTGGCAGCCGCAGCCTTTTCTTCCAAAACCGCATACTCCAGCAGGTTATTCTCTGACAGGTAATTCATGGTCTGCGCCATTTGCTTCAGATTGAAAACTTTAGCCCATCGCGTATAGCCAGCACCTTTTCCAGCCTGCAATTTTGCCTGAATGTCCACCAGCAGATTGATCTTTGGCGGCTCTGCCCGTGTGACTGTTTTCTTTCGCGGGGTATGTGCTTTCTTCCCTAAGAGAACTGCCCGCAAATCTTCCAATCCATATCCTTCGCCCAGACTGTCCATGCGGGCGGCTTTCTCCCAACCAGAGAGTTTCAGTCGATACGATTTTCCGCGCTTTGAGACTTCACAACCATACTCTTGCAACAGTTTCAGCAGTTCTTCAAAGTCAGCAGGACTTTGTGATAATGCGTTGTCAATCGCCACACGCAGCAGCTCTCGGTGAGAGGGCTTTGCCTGATCTCCCAGCCACTTGTTATAGCTTTTTCCGTGAGGTTTCGGATTCTCTACAATGGACAGTCCGTTTTCAATGCAGATGGTATCACTTAACCGGCGAACCGCCTTGGTGCTGCCCCAAAAGTTTCGGAATTTCCGGTCATATTCTAAGCTGACCGATGACCAGATAATGTGATTATGAATGTGCGACTTGTCTATGTGAGTGCAGACCACAAAGGCATGATTGCCTTTAGTAAAACGCTTTGCAAATTCTACGCCCAGCCGGTTTGCTTCTTCCGGGGTAATCTCACCAGGGCGGAAGGACTGGCGCACATGATAGGCAATCACATCATCTGCGCCGCGCACCCGTCCGGTAGCGGCAATGTACTGCCGCTTTGCCAGAAGGAACTCCGCATCCGCAGTCCGGCTGTCACACGCATAGCCGGTAATGAGCTTGCCGTTATCTGTTTTCTGTGGATTTGCTACATAGTCGATGATGTCACTGATTGCCCGACTTTCTGTGCGACCCTTGCCAACATGAAGCGGCATGATTCTTGTAGTTGCCATAATAGAAGGCCCTCCTCTCATAAATTTTTTTTCGCTGAACTCTTTGCTTCTATCGTTGCAATAACTTTCTCCGCTGGGTATAATAAAAAAGAACATTCTACAACCTCAAAGGAGGGATTTTATGATAGAACAGCTCATTGCCGAAGCAACGGAATGTGATTTCAAAGTTGCTCTCGAAACAAAAAAGCCAAAAAGCTGGTTAAAAAGTGTCAGTGCCTTTTCCAATGGGATCGGCGGCACTCTGTTTTTCGGAGTCTCTGATGACCGGGAGCCTATCGGCTTGTCAGATGTTCAAAAGGATGCTGAAGCGATCAGCCGCTTAATCAAAGAACGAATCACACCATTACCTCAGTTCATCTTAAAACCATTACAGGAAGATGGTAAAAATCTATTAGCTCTGGAGGTTTCTCCCGGCCGCAGCACCCCATATTATTACAAGGCAGACGGCGTGATGGAAGCATATATCCGTGTTGGAAATGAAAGCGTAATTGCCCCTGATTACATTGTGAATGAACTGATCTTAAAGGGAACCAATCAGTCCTTTGATACCCTAACAACAGACGCGGTAAAAAAGGATTACAGCTTTACACTTCTGGAAGCAACCTATCTGGAACGGACCGGTCTCCGCTTTGAGCCATCCGATTATGTTTCCTTCGGTTTGACTGATAAAAATGGACTCCTGACCAATGCCGGAAAACTCATGACCGATCAGCACACGGTTTATAACTCCCGTATGTTCTGTACCCGGTGGAATGGCTTGGAAAAAGGCTCTATCTTTGATGATGCGCTGGACGATAAAGAATACGAGGGAAATTTGATTTATTTACTGAACAGCGGCAGTGAATTTATTCGCAATAATTCCAAAGTCCGTTTTGTCAAAAAGGCACAGTATCGTGTAGACAAGCCGGATTATGCTGAACGAGCTGTGACAGAGGCTCTTGTTAATGCGCTTATCCATCGTGATTATATTGTGCTTGGCAGCGAAATCCATATTGATATGTTTGATGATCGGGTGGAAATCACATCTCCGGGCGGTATGTTTGGCGGCGGCTCAATTCAGGAATACGATATTTACAGTATCCGTTCCATGCGACGAAACCCTGTGATTGCTGACCTGTTCCACCGCATGAAGTACATGGAACGCCGTGGAAGTGGCCTACGCAAAATCGTCAGTGAAACTGAAAAGCTGCCTGGATACACAGCGGCATATAAGCCTGAATTCTCCTCAACAGCGACAGATTTCAGAGTCATCTTGAAAAATGTAAACTACAACTTAGAGGGTGACGCCCACCAAGTTATCCACCAAGTTACCCACCAAGTTATTGAACTATCAACGGTATCCAAACAGATTTTGACTTTTTGCACAACACCAAAATCCAAGAAAGAGCTTGCAGTATTTTGCGGCTTCAAAGATTTAAGAAACTTCACTTTGAAACATATCAATCCGCTTTTAGAATCCGGGCAATTAGAAATGACGATTCCCGATAAACCTAAAAGTCGCAATCAAAAATATATTACAGTTCGTTCCGAATAAACAGAGAAGCAGGGCATTGGGTCTCATCTCCCATTGTCCTGCTTCTTTTTCATTCCAAATTATATTCACATCATTTACCCATACACCCAATCCTGTATCGCAAATTTCAAACTCTGCACCTTTCCCAGTAGCCAGATCGCAGCCAGCGGCAGCCCCATCGGGCTAATCAAAAATGCCATAACCAGCAAAATCACACCATTCTGCGGGGAATAGGTAATCAGCACAGCCACGCCAAGCAGAGCAATTACCGTGCTTAGTAGACCAAGCACCAGACCGGATATGTAGATCAGCCCCGTGCAGAGCCAGACAAAAAGCGTCAACACCAAAATGACCGGTGCAGTTACGATCATCAGCAGACATTTCAAAATCTTCATTTCTGTTCCTCCTTCCAACGCTCCAGATACTGTTTGCATAGGGCATCCGCTTCTCTCTCATCATCTTCCGTCACTTCCCGTTTTCCTTTGGTCAGTTCAATCTCCAGATAAGTCCGGTAATCATCGGCTAAGAGGTCGAACAGTTCCTTGGGAGTATGGCACACCTCGCCAGAGCAATAGTGAAAATCTTGGTCAAATTCAACTCTTACACATCCATGGCGGCTGATATAAACTTCTATGGTCTCGTCTGCGGTTAGGTAATCCGCAAAAATCTCCAGCACCTTTTCAAAGGTCAGCATCTGTTTTCACTCCTTTGCTACGCTTCTTATTCTACTCATATTATCCGGTACGGACAGGCAAAAGACAAGGATACAGACAAAAAGAAAAAGCGGAGGAAGGTGCGGCGAAGAAACGCCGTTCCTCCCTCCGCAAATGGAGTATCTATCCCTGTTATGAAAGTTTGGAGAGTTGGGTAAGGATTTCCTTCACACCCTCCCACAGTTGTTCCTGCCGCTGGGATATATCCTCCAAGTCAGCATCATAAATCCGCCCGGTCTCATGCACTTTGCGAGTCAGCTGATTCAAGTTGTTGCTGCTTCGGCGCATCAGGGAAACCAACTCCTTCAGCTCCGGCAAATCCAGTTTGACCACATACCCATCCAGTGCCATTTTCCGCAGATAAGCGCTCAAATTCTCTGTCCCGTATTGCTGCATCTTTTGATGGATCAGCTCCAGTTCTTCTGCGGACACCCAAAACAAAACCGGAACATCCCGCTTGCGCTTTGCCATGGTTATCGCTCCGGCTCCCGTTTTTTCGGGGCGGCAGACTTATGGGCGGGCAGCTCCTGTTTGAGCTTTTGCAGGACAGAACTTTTCTGCTGTTCTTGAGCAACTTTTCGGAACTGTCTGGTGAACAGATCGGTCAAACCGGGATTGACCTGATCTACCACCAGATAGGCACAGTGGCGAGAAGCGCCGCTGTCCTCCAGCATAGGAATGGTTTTTGCCCATGCTTTATTGTTCTGAGAGATACGCCCGTCATAGTTCTTGCGCTGGATGGTATTGGCAAGAATAAACTGTACCCGTTCCGTCCCGAACTTTTCCAGCACATCTTTGACCGCCGCCTCCGTATCCAGCCGGTTCTCTGCATAGTGGGCGCTGATGGTCTGCGCAATGGCTTCTTTGCAGGCGCTGTTCGCCTGATACGAACGGTTATATTGTGCCATCTCTCCATGCTCGGACGCATAGGCGGCAGAATGGGGGTAGAGAGGGGCGGTTCGTAATTCTTCCTGCGCCTTGCACACATCATCGGCACGGTTCTCAATACTGTCCCGGATCACATCCATATAGCCGGTCTCCAGCTTTTCAAAATAGCGGTACACATCCGCCAATGGAGAGGGAGATTCCAAAAGTGCCTTGGCCTGGGCGTCGGTCAGCTCCAGCTCCTCCATCGCCATCACAATATCCTCACGGACAGTATATTCATAGGTGTGGTGCAGGATTTCTTCCGGGGGCTGGCTTTTCAGCCAGTCCCGGAACTTATCCTGTTCGGCAGCCATCTTTTCATAAAGGGCTGTATTCAGATCGTTAGTATTCATGTTATCGCACCTCCTCATGCTGTTTTGGTTTCTTGTCTGTACTGCGGGGTTGCACCGGGCGTTTTAGGTTATCCAGCACCGAAGGCCGTGTGCTTTTGGCAACAACAGACTCGGTGTGTGCCTGCCCCTTTCCGTCGATGTTGAGCAGGGTATCCAGCTCCACCAGACGGGCGTTTTTGCTTCTCAGTTCTTCTTCATAAAGGAATGGCTTTCCGACTTCCTCCTTTGCGGCAGCCTGCTGCTGATAGAGGTTATCCAGCTGGGCCTTTGCCGCCTCCAGACGCTGGGGCATCTGAGCAAGGGCATTGTCGATACGGGTAAGATTTCCGCGAGGGTCTGTACCAAGGGTTGCCCGGTGGGTCATCTGTCCTTTCAGCAGGAGCGTATACTCCTGTTTCCAAGCGGAAAATTCCACGGACATGGCATACCCCCGGTAGTTGCCGATCTGCACCGGATCGGAGGTTTTAACCTCCTTGCAGGCATCCAAAAGGGCTGCACCGGCGTTCTCCTTATCGGTCAGCAGGTCTCCACGAATCTCCATACCGGCAAAGCCGTCCTCCGGGTGCGGGTGAGCTGCCAAAACCTCCAGGTCAGATTCAAAGCCCTTGATAAAGCCCTTGTGCTTTTCAATCTCCTCTGGGAAGTATTTGAGCAGCTGGTCCTCCAGACGGTACTGCTTGCTCTGGTGGTCAGCTTTCATCAGCTTCAGGCGGGATACCTCCACATCCAAATCCATACGCTCCTTGATACGGGGATCTCCGGCACACAGAGCCTTGATCTCGGCAAAACTCAGGGCGGTTTCATCCACATCATCGCAGGAGCGAACCGGACTTTTGCTGGTCATGATCTGGCTGATAAATTTCTGCTTGTTCTCCACCGTCTGCCAGAGGTATGCGTCAAAAGTTCCTTCTGTCACATAGCGGTACACATGGACAAGGGGGTTCTGGTTGCCCTGGCGCTCGATACGGCCCTTGCGCTGGGCAAGGTCTCCCGGTCTCCACGGACAGTCCAGGTCATGAAGTGCCACCAGACGGTCCTGCACATTGGTGCCTGCGCCCATCTTGGCGGTGCTGCCCAAAAGGACACGAACCTGACCGGTACGGACTTTAGAGAACAGCTCCTTTTTCCGCACTTCGGTATTGGCTTCATGGATAAAAGCGATCTGGTCGGCAGGCATCCCCTGGGCAATGAGTTTCTGACGAATATCGTCATATACCGTAAAGACCGGTTCCTGCTCCGGCAGAGGCACAGCGCCTTCCAGTGCGTGAAGCAGTGGATTATCCAGCGTTTTCGCCGCCTTGCTTACAGGAGCTTTTGCCTGCGGGGTAGAAATGTCGCAGAACACCAGCTGGGTCAGCTTGTCAGCTTTGCCGTCCCGCCAGATCTGCATGATGTTGTCCACGCACTGATTGACCTTTGTTCCGGGTTCATCCGGCAGCATCTGGTTGACGATCCTCTGGTCAAGCCCCAGCTTGCGGCCATCCGAGGTAATCTTGAGCATATTATCCTGGGACGGGTCAACGGTTCCGCTGTGTACCAGCGATGCGCGCTCCGAAAGAGCCTTGACCATTTCCTGCTGATGTTCGGTGGGTTGCGCCACGATGTTGTGGTACTCCACTTCCGGGGTAGGGAGATTTAACTGATCGGCAGTCTTAATGTCGGCCACTTCTTTGAACAGGTTCATCAGCTCAGGCAAGTTAAAGAACTTGCTGAATCTCGTTCTTGCCCGGTAGCCGGTGCCTTCCGGTGCCAGCTCCAATGCTGTGACGGTCTCCCCAAAGCGGGAAGCCCAGCAGTCGAAGTGGGTCATGTTCAGCTCTTGCAAGCGTTCATACTGAAGGTAACGCTGCATGGTGTAAAGCTCGGTCATGGAGTTGCTGACCGGGGTGCCGGTGGCGAAAATCACGCCACGGTTTCCGGTGATCTCATCCATATAGCGGCACTTGGCAAACATATCGGAGGATTTCTGCGCGTCCGATGTGGAAAGACCAGCCACATTCCGCATTTTTGTGTATAGAAACAGGTTTTTATAGTTGTGGGCCTCGTCCACAAACAAACGGTCCACACCCAGCTGCTCGAAGGTTACCACATCGTCTTTTCGCCCCTCGGCTTGCAGCTTTTCCAGTCTGGCTTCCAGAGACTTTCTGGTACGCTCCAGCTGCTTGACGGTAAAACGCTCGCCGCCGCTGGCCTGCACCTCTGCGATGCCCTCGGTGATCTCGTCGATCTGCTCATAGAGAAGCCTTTCCTGACGCTCCCGGCTGATGGGGATACGCTCAAACTGGCTGTGTCCCATGATGATGGCGTCGTAGTCACCGGTCGCAATACGGGCGCAGAACTTCTTGCGGTTATGGGTCTCAAAGTCCTTTTTGGTTGTGACTAAGATGTTGGCAGAAGGATAGAGGCGCAGAAACTCCGATGCCCACTGCTCAGTCAGGTGGTTGGGAACCACAAAGAGAGATTTCTGGCACAAGCCCAGGCGTTTGGCTTCCATCGCAGCGGCCACCATCTCAAAGGTTTTGCCTGCGCCTACTTCGTGTGCCAGCAGGGTATTTCCGCCATACAGCACATGGGCGATGGCACTTTTCTGGTGTTCCCGCAGGGTAATGGCCGGGTTCATGCCGCCAAAAGTGATATGGCTGCCATCATACTCGCGGGGACGGGTAGAGTTCATTTCTTCGTTATACTGGCGCACCAAAGTCTGGCGGCGCTCCGGGTCTCTCCAGATCCAGTCCCTAAAGGCTTCCCGGATAGCCTGCTGTTTTTGAGCAGCCAGGGTGGTCTCCTTGGCATTCAGCACGCGGCGCTCTTTTCCATCCGCGTCCTCTATGGTGTCATAGATACGGACATCCCGCAGGTTCAGACTGTCCTCCAAAATCTTATAAGCATTGGCGCGGCTGGTCCCATAGGTGGTATAAGCTGCCACATCGTTGTAGGATACGGAAGATTTCCCCTTGATCTGCCATTCAGCAGTAAAGGAAGAATAGTTGACCTCGATACTGCGCTGGAGATAAAACGGGGTGTTGAAGGTCTCGTACATAAACTGCTGGATATATTCCTTGTCGATCCAGGTGGCACCAAGGCGCACCTCGATCTCCGACGCATCCAGGTCTTGGGGCTGGGCGGCGGTAAGAGCTTCCACATTGACTGCAAAAGAAGAGTCCTGCTGTGCCGCCCGCTGCGCCTGACGCAGTTTGCGGCGTACATTGCCGGAGAGGTATTCATCAGCAGTCACATAATGGGGTGTGCCATCTTTCTCCAGCTGTCCCGGTACACGGAAGATTACGCCTTGCAGCTCTCCGGCCAGTTCTTCTTTTGTTTTTCCGGTAAGCTGGCTCATATAGTCCATATCCACGCAGGCTTTTTCCGAGATGGACACCGCCAGTGCTTCACTTGCCGTATCCACCACAGCCACCGCCTGATGGGGCTTGATGGTCCGCTTGGTGAACATATCTGCCTTGCGTTCCAGCTTTCCGTTCTCGTCGATGACTTCCAGCGCACAGAGCAGATAGTAGCTGGAATCATCGGCAAAGGCCAGCCGGTTCGCCCGGTCATTGATAAGACCATATTTTGCGGAAAAGCTGTCATAGAGCCGGTTCAGTTCAGCCTGTTTATCCTGGATGGCGCTGTCCGGTGTGGCGGCGTCCATTTGGAGATCAATGAGCTGCTGGACACATTCCCGCAGGCCCACCAGCCCTTTCACGCGGGCCTCGGCGGTGGAGTTCAGGTCTGGGCGCACCATGCGGCTGTTTTCACGGAAATACACAGTGCCGTCCACAACGGTGTAGGAGTAATTTTTCACATTGGGGTCGGCGGGAATGGAGGTGTCGATGGCTTCGCCCTCACCCAGCTCCGGCAGCTCGGCTTCCTGGTAGGTGCCGCGAATGTACTTCACGGCATCATGCAGCTGATCGGCAAGCTCCAGCCCCTCAATGGGATTCACGGTGTAGTCCATGCCATGGGCGGTGCTTTCCGGCTCCTGTCGGCCCAGCACCATTTCCGGGTGGTCCAGGAAATAGCGGTTGATGGCAAAGCCGTCCTGCGTCGTCGCGGACTGCGCCTGCTCGTTTCCGCCTTGCGGCGAAAAGCTCGCTTGCTCCGTCGCTCCTCCTTCTCCCACAAAGTCTTGCGACTTTGCGGGAACCCTGATAATGCCGGTCTGGGTCCATTCCGGCACGATGTCCAGCGGGCGGTCCCGCTTTTGGAGGAAGATGATGTCCGATACCACCTCGGCACCGGCATTCTTTTTGAACGCGTCATTCGGCAGACGGATAGCTCCCAGCAGCTCAGCACGCTGGGCAAGATAGCGGCGCACGGTGGAATCCTTGGCGTCCATAGTATAGCGGGAGGTTACAAAAGCCACCACGCCGCCGGGACGCACCTGGTCCAGTGCTTTGGCAAAAAAGTAGTTGTGAATACTGAAACTCAGCTTGTTGTAGGCTTTGTCATTGACCTGATACTGACCGAAAGGTACATTGCCGATGGCAAGGTCAAAGAAGTCACGCCTATCGGTGGTCTCAAAGCCGCCTACTGTGATGTCCGCCTTGGGATAGAGCTGCTTTGCGATGCGCCCGGAAACAGGGTCCAGCTCCACGCCGTACAGACGGCTGTTTCGCATTTTCTCCGGCAGCATACCAAAGAAATTGCCCACACCCATAGACGGCTCCAGAATATTTCCGGTCTCAAATCCCATACGGTCCACCGCTTCATAGATGGCCTGAATGACCGTAGGGCTGGTGTAATGGGCGTTGAGGGTAGAGCTTCTGGCGGCGGCATATTCCTCCGGGGTCAGCAGTTCTTTTAGCTGGGCATACTCTAAAGCCCATGCCGGTTTCTCCGGGTCAAAAGCATCAGAGAGACCGCCCCAGCCCACATATCGAGAAAGAACCTCCTGCTGTTCGGGGCTTGCCTGCTGTCCGGCAGCTTCCAGCTCTTTCAGCAAACGAATCGCATTGACATTTGCCTGGAACTTGGCTTTCGGACCGCCTTCGCCCAAATGCTCATCAGTAATGCGGAAGTTTTTTGCATTGCGGCGCAGGTTAGCCTTGTATTCCTCATAGGAGGCTTCCTCGGCAGCTTTGGCATTGGAGAAGGTCTCCCACTGGCCATTGACCTGAATGGAAACCGGGTGTTCGTCCAGCACTTCCTCAAAGGTTTTCTCCGGCTCAGTCACAGGGGCTGGTGGCTCTGGCTCCTCGATATGCAG
Source organism: Absiella sp. AM09-50 (assembly GCF_003433845.1). Classification (NCBI taxonomy): domain Bacteria; kingdom Bacillati; phylum Bacillota; class Erysipelotrichia; order Erysipelotrichales; family Erysipelotrichaceae; genus Amedibacterium; species Absiella sp. AM09-50. The sequence goes on along the minus strand of NZ_QVFI01000008.1, from coordinate 62,876 downwards.
TCGTTCCACCACCACATCATAAGGCAGATTGTTCTTATCGCCCGGATAGACGGCCATGGTCTCGGAATGGAAGGTCGGGGATTCGGTAGCCGATTGGGGCTGTTCCTGTCCAAAGCCGTCCTGCTGACGGGCGTACAGTCCGCGCAGCAAAGGTGCAACCTCATCCCAGCGGAAATACAGCATAGCCAGACGCTTTTCCTCTGCATCCATGACTTCCAGTTCTATGCCCTGTGCCGTGGTACGGTAATCGGCAATATCGCCGGTCTCCAGATTCAGTGTCTCGATCTCACCGGAATAGACTCTGCTCAACCAGTAGGCGATCTCGCTGTTACTCCTGCCGGATTGCAGCAGCGTGGAAATCTGCTTTTTATCCGCTTCATCCATCAGTCCATGAGCCAATACATCCCGCAAGTCTTGATCTGCCTTGTCCGGGGCAATAGGAAGAAACTCGGTATAGTAAGCATTGCGGCGGTCTGCCCGAAGCAGCTGCTCGAACTGTTCTTTGCGCTCTGCCCGGTAGATGGGATATACCATCCCGGTGGGCAGAAGCTGTACGGTGTCCTCCCGCAGCTCGGTGATCTGATAGGCGTCATCCTCGATATACACGGTATCGCCCACGGCATAGACCGGGGCAGCAGGGTCATAGGATGTTCTTTGCGGAGTTGGGCGGCGAACTGCATCATATTCCTCATCGGAAATAGCAACTTCGGAAGTCTGCTCTGTCTCAGCAGCTGCGATCTGCTCTACATCCGACATCACCTGTTGGATAAACGGATCATTGTCCAGTTTTTCCGGGTCTGCCACCTGGCCGTTGACGATCCCTCTTTCTTCCAGAGCTTCCCGGATGGCGATTGGGTCGATGTCGTCAAAACGGTTCTGTTCTTCTTCGGTATAGAACCGGTCCTCCTGAATGAGCTGGGCAATCCGACGCTGTACCTTCGGCCAGGGCAGCTGCGTTTCCTCCGGGCTGCCGGCACGGACAACGAACAGGCTGTTGCTGTTACTGCCGCCGTATTCCTGAGCCAGCCATGCGGCGGTATCTTTTTCCCGCCCATGCTGTTCCATGTAGCGGACAACGGCGTGTTTGCTCTGAATATCGCCGTTCCATGCGCGGATGGCATCGTCAATGTCATCCTGCGAGAGAGGACGCAGCATTTCATGGAGCCGTGGGTAGGTTTCGTCAATTACTTCCCGGTGCAGCCGTTGGCGGAACTCCGGCACATCGGAATAGAGCCGAATCAGCTCCAAATCACCGGAGCCGAGAACGGCACGGCGGATGGCAGCATTGCCCTCGATGACAGCATTTTCGCGGTCAGAATGCCCGCAGGCATTGCGGTATGCGGCATCCTCGGAAATGGCGGCAGTCACCACAGTCTTATACTGATCAAACTGCTCCCGAAGGGTAGGCTTTGGAGTTTCTTCCTCCACCTCCGGCTGCTGGGCTTGGATGGCATCTTCTTTTGCCAGATCCTTTTCAGCCTGGATCTTGTCATACTGCGCTTGTTCCTGTTCGGTAAGATAGCGGCCTTTCTGGACAAGTGAGGTAATGCGCTTGGCAACCTTTTCCCAGTTCAAGTGAACATCCGGGCAGTCCTGCTTTTTATAGTGCAGTCCTTTCCCATCGTGATCTTCGCCGCTGTGTGTTGCGCCGGACAGGGCATGAGAGCGTCCGCCAATGCCATACTCGTCTTTAAGGAATCTCACTTTTTCCTTATCCGTATGGTTTTCCATGAAGAACGCATAGATACGGCCTTTTCCTCCGGCAAAACTGCTTCCGCCGGTCATGGCGGCGTCGATCTCATCCTCGGTAATAAAGTGCTGGACGGTTGGCACTTTGGAAAGCTCTGAAGAAAAGGTCCTGCGGGGCAGGTCAAGGTCCTTCAGGTTCTCCCAGATCTCCCTCGGTCTATGATAGTGAAAACGCAACAGGTCACGGTCCTGCTGATAGGCAGTCCAGAAGGCAGCGTATTCTTCCTTGAGGGTCTTACGAAACTCCGGGCTGTTCAGCTGCTCGGCAAGCCATTCTGTTTCTGTCGGAAACACATTGCGCTGGATACTCGACAGGCAGGACAAATATCCGGCTTCTCTGGCTTCCTCGCTGAAATCGTGGTACAGATACCAGAGCTTTTCTGAAAGGAGGGAGCGTTCATAGCCTGCCGCTTCCGCAAGCTCCACATTGGAGGCAAACTGGCCGCTCTCCAAAAGCTCCCCGATACGCTCTGCGGCACTCTCCCAGGAAATGACCTGGGCAGACCTGTCATAACGGACAGACTTCCCGTGGGAAAGATGGATACCATCCTCGGCATACCATGCGCTCACACTGCCAAGGCCATTGCCGCCGTGGTACAGCGTTTTCAGTATCTCGGCAATCTCAGCGGTGGTTTTCTGCTTTTCAAAGGCTGCAACCACACGCTCCCTCTGGCGGTCTGTATTGCCGCCCAAACGCAGCACATGGTCAATATCATTCTGGGCAAAAGAAAAAGCAGAGGATGTATGCGCTACATTCTCTGCTTCATCTATGGATTGGATCTGTTCCGCTTCGGAGAGGAACAGGTTTAGGGTCAGCTGTTGATAAGCTCCGCCATCAGGATCTCCTCGGCCTGGGCTTTGCAGGTATTCATCAGCCCCACCCACTTCATGGGATTGCTGGCTTTCAGTTCCTCGGTGGCTCCCGCTTCCTTCGCCAGCTGGGGTATCATCTGCTCCAGTCTGTTCTGGGCGGTCTCGTCGATCTCGATGAGGTGCGGGTACAGCTTCTCGCTCAGCAGCATCTGGTTGTAGAGGATGGGACGGTGTTCCTTCAGATAGGTTTTCCTCATCCTGCCGTACTTGCCCAGGGGTTTCTCCGGCTGCTGGCTCAGCTTCAGGTCGGGAATCAGATAGTCTCCGTTCTGGATATAGGTCATGGGATTGTTCATCTTGTTTGCTCCTTTCTTGGTTGGCTTCGCGCTCTGCATTTCGGACGGTGACGCCGATCTGCCGCAGCACCTGTTGGTTGATCTGGCTGACCGCTGTTCCCAGCGCCCCGATGGTGGACGGGGTGTTGAAATCAAAGATCGCCATGAAATCTTCGTGGTCGAAGTAGCGTTCCGGCTCCAGTCCACAGCGGGACATCAAAGCGTAAGTGATGCTGACGGTGGCGGCTGCCTTGAACTGCACTCCGATGTTATACTCATCATATTCCTCCAAAAAGGAACCGTCAACGATATAGAAGAAGTCCTGCTGATGCTCCGTCCAGTATTCCTCAGCCAGTTTTCCGGCTACCTCGGTAAGCTGTCCTGCAAGGTCATCACCGGAAACATCATAGGTGCGCTCCAGCATGGCCTGCACCGAATCCAGATGGCGCTCCTCCAGCTGCCACAGCCAGGGAGTGCGGGAATGTTCACGGGTTCCGGTGTCTGAAATGTCAAAGACATAACGCAGGCGAGGTCTGTCCCCGGAATCATCCACCAGAGCGATTCCCTTGGAACCGCGCCTTACATATCGGCCCATCTTTTCATTCCACAAATCGTACTCTGCACAGGCGGTAGCGTCCGGTCGCTGGGCGTAGATCATCAGCTGCTCATGGAACGGGTACTTGTAAAGGCGAGAAGCAGTGGTGAGAAACTCTGCCCATTCCTGCCAGCTCCCCGTGAGCTGTGTTGCCACTTTGTCCGCCATCTGTGCATATAGTTCAGCTTTGGTTGGCATAGTGTTCTGTCCTCCTTTCAGTTTTGGGGTAAAAAGGTGGGGTGGCAGATCGCCACCCCATCCCTGCGGTTATGTTGTTTACTGGTCAAAATCCGGGTACAGCTCCAGTTCGGCAAACTTCTCATCGGTCATCGCACAGAGCTTCGTAAGGGCGCTGTCGGTCAACTCTCTCAGCTCTGTTTCCTCCGGCGAAAGCTCGCCGCGCATCTCACGCAGACTGTCAATCAGCCCGGTGCGGCTGCCGGTATTGTAAATGCACATCAGGTTCATTTCCTCAAAAGTAAAGTTTCCCATATCAAATCTCCCTTTCCGCACTCTTTTTGGGTGCTGTCTTTTTGTGTTCTGTCTTGGGCTGGCCTTTCAGCTGCTCCATGACGGACTTTTTCTTTTCCCGTTCCTCCCGATGGGTGGCGGCTGCCAACTCCATCAGGGAAATGGGCTGACCGCTTCGGGCCTGCTGTTCCAGCTCTGCCACCGTGGGTTCTTTTGCGCCATTGTTGATGATACCGTCAATCATGCCGTAATCGTCCTCCAGCATCATTTCCGCATTTTTCAGCGGGTTTTCTGGCAGGAATCCGGGGATCTGGGTAAAACCAACACTGTCACAGTAATGACAGGATACCTTACCGTCCTGTCTGATCGCAACGATGTCGCTGACGCTCATGGAGGGACTGTGAAAGTCCACGGGCTTTTCCAGATTGAATTGCTGATAGAGTTTTTCCAGCTGCTCCGGCACAGTGCCAGACTCCCTCAGAGGAGCTGTGTAAATGAGGTCATAATTGCTGCGGTCTATGGAAATGTTATGGGACTTTAACCAGTCCAGATTCATAAAGCGCACATTCTGCGGATCGTCACGACTTACCTGATAGATGGCAAAGCAATCTCTGTTCTGGGAGAGAAATGCCTGTTCGCGTTCCTGCTGATGTTCCTGACGCTCCATGACCTTTTCGTGGAACTGAGGGCTTTTCTCCCATTCCTCATGGTCCACACCGAAAAGACCGCCATGATCCATGATTTCCTGCGGGTCAAACACCATGCTCTCCGTATTGTCCTCATACAGCACATAGACGGTCAAACCGGCGGCATCCAGTTCCAGCGCCCGTTCTCTGGTAACAGGGAGCATCCCATCATAGGTGTAGCCATATTCCTGCATATCCGGTGTGGATACCTGCTCATCCGGCATGGGGTATTCATCCAGTGCCTGCTCCTGCGCTTCCGGCAGCTGGGAAGAGGCAGTCATCTGACTGGTCTCTGCCTGCATCTGCTGATAGGCCGCTTCCTGCAAGGTCTCAGCCATAGACAAGGGAGCGCGTCTGAGCGAAGTGCTGTCCAGATCGTTATCATCACAAATCTGGAGAACTGCCTTCATGCAGGAAAGCTCCGACATATCCAGCTGACCACCATCCAGCTCTTTCATGGACGCAGCATCGTAAAGAGTGTAGTCCCATCCGCTGTCACAAGGTTGGATATGAAGATAGGTAGTATCGTTGATCAGAAACAAAGCCTCCTGCTGGTTGGCATCCGCCCCCAGTACCTCCATTTCCGGCATGGTCGCAGCCAGTTCCTTTACCGCTTTCTGTACCAGCGGATTGTCACGGTAATAGTCGATTGCCTGAATAGTGTCCAGGTCAATGGTCTGCCCGGTCAAAATCGGAAACGGTCCTTCATAGTCGCTTCCGTCTTTCAGCTCAAAACCAATTCCTTTGATCCCGTTCATTCGCTCTGCCGGAATTTCCTGATAGATGCGGACCGCCTCCTCCAAAGACAGGTTATCGTGGTATTCTCCGAGGTTTGGAAACTCCATGCACTCTGCCACATAGTAAGTCAGATTGCCGGTTGGCTGCTCTATCGGGGCGGTTTCCGGCTCTGCCTTTGCATGGGGATCAATCCCACGCTCTTTGCAGATTTCCTTATAGTGGCGCTCAATGTCAGAGATCAAAGTGCCGGAGGTCTTATTGATGGTCTCCAAACTGGCTCTCAGCTCTTTCAGTTCCTTGCCCTGACTCCAGCTTGCAATATAGCCGAAGCTGTTTTCTCCGGTCTCAATGCCAAAATATTTGCAGACCGCATAGGAGATGCTTTCAGCCTCCACTTCCTCCGTGTGGCGGTCTTTCCTCTGTTCTTGCAAAAACTGGGTGAGGGTAGAAAAGCCGCCAACAAAATTCAGCCCTTCTTCCTCGGTCAGCATCAGGCGTCCATCTTCCGCCAGCTCCAGCGGCTCTGTCAGCAGAACGGAACCTGCATGGTTTACAACCACTTGTTCTTCTACACAGACCGGCTCTCCGGGGTCGTAGTCAGAACCGCGCAGGTCATAGCAATAAACGCCCTCCGGCAGATTATCACGGACAATCCGCCCATTGGAGAACAGACCGGGTTTATCAAACAGCTCGATCTCCTGATATTGCTCGTCATTGGCAATCTGAATCTTTTTCTGATTGTGGAGCTTGCTGTGGGCAATCTCGTGTACTGTGGCCGAAACCGTCTGCACCTCACTCATGCCCTGGCGAATGGCGATTTTCTGATGATCGGCAGAAAAATAGCCGTCCGTATCGGCGGCCATTGCTTCAAAAGTGATCGGCACCGGTGCGCTGCGGCGCAGAGCCTCCATGAATGCCTCATAATTTGGCACATTGCCGGAAAGGGAGGAAGCAAGCTCAGGCAAAGGTTTCCCGTCGGTCTGGCTCACATCAAAGACCTTGACCGGGCGAAACATGGGGATCTCGATTTCTTTTTCCTCTGTGACGATCTTTCCGTCTTTATCCAAAATCGGAGCCTTGGTATCCGGGTCCAGTTTCTGCTCCTCGATTTTCTTCTTATATGGTGTGGGAGCAATGATGGTAATGCCATGCTCGCCCTTTTTTACATGACGCTCAAACTGGTCTTTCCACTTATTGTATCCGGCTACCAATGTAGCGTCCGGCTTCTGCATATAGATGAGCATGGTGTTGTTTACCGAATAGCGGTGGAAGCGGGACATGACGGACAGATAGCGCATATACTTTTCACTCTCAAACAGTTCCTTGATCCCCTGCTCGATGCCATCTGTGATTTCTCTTAGCCGCTCTCGGTTGGTGGGTTTGTTCTCAGCCATGATTTTCAATCTCCTTTCCAAATGTGTGATTTCTGCTGTGTGTTCTGCAATCCATGCCTTTTGTTCTTCTTCACTTTCATAAAGAAAAAGGTCCAACAGGTACTCTACATAGGTTTTCTTCTGGATTGCTTCCACAAAACGGGGGTGCGGTTCTTCCTCCGGTGTCCGGGGAGAATTGTCGGCCTCCCATTTTTTCAGCAGATAGTAGTAATCGGACAGTACGCGATAACACCGCTGCCGGTCCTCCCGAAACTTTTGTGCCTCTGTTTTCTGCCGGACATATCTCCTACGGGGAGGGGCCTGACTGTCATAGATCAGGCCAAAGTCCTGTGCCAGTTTCTCCGCCGCTTCTTTTGGGGAGAGGTCAAAGAGCTTTGCGGTAAAGTCGATCACATCCCCATCTTCACCGCAGCCAAAGCAGTGGAATCGCTGGTCTACCTTCATGCTGGGGTTCTTATCATCGTGAAAAGGACAGCAGGCCATGCCATTTCGCCTGACTTTTATCCCATAAAGCTCTGCCGCTTCTCTGGTGCTGACTGACAGCTTGACTGCTTCAAATACATTCTCTGCCATGTGCCTTTAACTGCTGGACTTTCGCATAGGAGGCTGGTATCCGGCAGCTTTCGCACGCTCACTGGCAGCTTTGCGGCGTTCTGCGCTATATGGCTCCCTGACTGATACACACCGCTTGGGGACGGTAAAGTTATGGGCGTCCTTTCGGGTGATCTGGTCGGGGTGCTTTTTTGCCAGCAGATCCAGCTTCTCCATCAGACGGGGATCATGGGTATAGATCTCAGCCATTGGTTCTGCCTGATTATAGAGAAGAATGGTTTCCCGTTCCACTAAAGAGAGCTTCATCGGCTACCTCCTTTCCGCTGGTCAAATTCCAGCTTGAAGTTGGCGTACTGTCCATCGTCCTCCAAAACCACAGTGGCATCGTAGGTCTTTCCGGTTTTCTCCGAATATAGGCCCGTCACACGGACACGGCCATCGTTAAGCAGTGCAGACACCACAGCCTTAGTCGGCTGTTTTTTCTTGGCAGCCCACCATTTGTTGTTTTTCCAGATTGCAAATCTGCAAGAATCATTCTGACAGAAGAAGCCTTTTTGCAGTTCTGCAACCTCCCCGCCGCAGCGAGGGCATTTGCCCACCACCTCACGAGGCGGAGTGAACAGGTACTCCGTTCCCTTGATGACCTGATAAGTCCCCACCAGGTCTTTCAGCATGGTGCTAATCCCGTCCAAAAACTCCTCCGGGGCAAGCTGCCCGCGCTCGATCTCGCCCAGGCGGTACTCCCACTCGGCAGTCAAAAGCGGCGATTGCAGTTGTTCCGGCAGAACGGTGATCAGGGAAACTGCATCATGGGAAGGGAGAAGCTGCACCGTTTTCCTGCTCTTTTTTCGTTCCAGAAAACCGGCAGATACCAGCTTTTCCAAAATACCGGCACGGGTGGCCGGTGTCCCCAGACCTTTTCGTTCGGCATCCTCCGGCATATCCTCTTTTCCGGCAGTCTCCATCGCGGACAACAGGGTGTCCTCCGTAAAGTGCTGGGGCGGACTGCTTTTGCCTTCTTTGACGATTGCAGCAGCAACCGAAAGGATCTGTCCTTCGGTCAGCTCCGGCAGGGCTTTCTCTGCGCCCTCTTTTTTCGGCTCTGCATCCTTCATTTTGGCACGGTAGGCGTCCTCCAGTGCTTTCCATCCGGGGTGCTTCACCGTTTTTCCTTTGGCAGTAAACTTCCTACCGGCACACGTTGCAATCACAACGGTTTCCGAATAGATATGGGGCTGGGCCACGGCACACAGCAGACGCAGGGCCACCAGCTCCAGCACCGCTTTTTCTCCCGCAGGAAGGGCAGAAAGGTCTGCATCCTTGAGATTTCTGGTAGGGATTACTGCGTGGTGGTCGGTTACTTTCTTGTCGTTGATGACCGTCTGCGGATCACAGGTAATGGCGATCCCTTTGCGAAATGGCATAGCATTGGCAACCAGATTCACCAGCACCGGCAGGCTGTCTGCCATATCACCGGTCAGATAGCGGCTGTCAGTACGGGGATAGGTGCAGAGCTTCTTTTCATACAGGCTTTGCAGATAGTCCAGGGTCTGCTGGGCTGTAAATCCAAGCAGGCGGTTGGCATCTCTTTGCAGAGTAGTCAGGTCATAGAGGGCAGGCGGCTTTTCGGATTTTTCCTTGCACTCCACTTTTTTGATTGTGACAGCTGCACCCTGACAGGCTTCTTTCAGCTGCTCTGCGCTTGCTCGGTCACTCATGCGCTCCCCGGATACGGTAAGACCGGGCAGCTCCAGCGCCACGGTATAAAAGGGAACCTGCTTAAAGGTGTCGATCTCAGCTTCTCGCTGAACAATCAGTGCCAGCGTTGGGGACATCACGCGCCCGATGTTGAGGGTGCGGTGGTACAGCACGGAAAAAAGCCTTGTGGCATTGATCCCCACCAGCCAGTCGGCCTTGGCACGGCAGAGAGCAGCATCCCGAAGTCCATCATAATCTACACCTGGGCGCAGGTTTGCAAAGCCCTCCCTTATGGCGGAGTCCTCCATCGAAGAAATCCAGAGCCTTTTCATCGGCTTTTGGCAGCCTGCCAGCTCATAGACGCTGCGGAAGATCAGCTCGCCCTCGCGTCCGGCATCACAGGCATTTACTACCTCCGTCACATCCGGGGCGTTCATCAGCTTTTTGAGAATATCAAACTGCTTTTTCTTGTCCTTTCCCACCACCATCTGCCAATGCTCCGGCAGGATAGGCAGGTCATCATATCGCCACTTGGCATACTTGGAGTCATAGCTGTCTGCATCCGCAAGACCGGCCAGGTGGCCCACGCACCAGCTGACACGCCAGCCGTTACCCTCCAGATACCCATCCTTACGAGCAGTTGCACCGATTACCGTAGCCAGACTTTGTGCAACCGATGGTTTTTCAGCAATCACTAAATTCATAATCTTCAGCCTCCCATTCTTCCCGCACAGGCGTGTGCAGTTTTTTCTCTATGCTGTTTTCCTCATCCAGTAGCAGGTTATAACCAAACCGGTAGTCATAGCGGTACAGTTTCCCCAGCAGGTCATTGATGATGATACGGCAAGCCAAAATGACACGGGTTTTATCCACCTGCATCAGCTGGTAGCGTTGATAATTGCTGTAATATTCTTCGTGACGGCGGGTATTGCAGGCGGCATCTTCAAGTAAACTATCTACTGCATCCTGACAACCATCTTCTTTTTCCCCTTCCATGCAGTTCAGAAGTTCCATCATCAAAGGAAAGCTCTGTTCATCCATAGGAGCTTCTGCTGCAAGAAAACCGATCAGAGCGGATAAGAGCAGATGAGCCGCCGTCTGTTCTTGTTCCGTCAAAACGGCCATTGTTTTCTCCGCATTTGGCAGGATCTTTTCTTCCACAAAATCTGCCGCGTCACCGGAATAAAGCTGACGGATAGAATCTATGGACAATGAAACTGTCATGGTATCTAAGGAGAAATCAAAGGGGTCATCTTGCTTTGGCTTTCTCCAAAGTTTGTTTAACATGGTAGAAAGAATGTCGCCGCCAAAATACACAGCAATCACAAGCAGGTCAAAAACAGCAATCAGCTTGATAAATATAATCAGAACACTCATTTTTTTCGTTTCCTTTCTTTGAGCCAGCGTTCCATCTCACGATGGCAGATACCTACGCAGGGACTTCCATAACTCCCGCAACCATAGCAGGGGTGGTTGTGGGATAAAGAATGAGGACGGGAAGTTTCCCTCCCGCCCTCCGGCCTGCGTGTCATCATGCGTTCATAGGGACTGTCTGTGAAACGGGTCATTTCACGCTGTCCTCGTCATCTTCTTCTGTGCTGCCCCCATCAGCGTCCGGTTCGTCCGACTCCACATCCTCGGTTTCCCATTCCTCGGAATCCTCCTCGCCATAATCATAATCGTCCAGACTGTCATTGCCCTTGGTCTTAGGTTTATTCTTCATGAGCTTCATGTAGGCAAATACGCCACCGCCGCCCAGCAGAGCCAGCAGAAGAATCAGCGCAGCCGGATTCAGTCCGGCAGGCGTCTCTTTTTCCGGCTCCGGTGTTTCTGCCGGAGGTTCCGGTGCTTTGCCCGTACATTTACTCTTATCAGTTGCGCAGACCGGGCAAGCCGTATTGACTGCCCCTGCTTCACATTTTGTCGTGCAGCTACACACAGCAGCCGGCTCCTCTTTGACATTTTCATCTTCCATCAGTGCCATCAAATCCGCTTCATCCACCTGGTTCAGAAAGTGAACAGCAGTCTTTTTATCCTCATTAGCCCTGTCGATCAAAATGTAAAAATAGTTGCCAGCCTTGGTAGTAACGGTAATGAGCTGCTTATTGCCACCAAAATCATCCACCAGAGCGGCATTGCCATCTGGTGTAAGTGCCGGTGCCGGTTCTGTTTCTTCCACAATCACATTGCTGTCATTGGTAGAATCCTCTGCCGGTGCCGCCGGAGCCTGTTCTGACCCCTGTGCAAAAGCAGGGATCGTAAAGCCAAATGCCACAACCATTGTCAGGCAAAAGGCGGAAAGTGTTTTGCAAATTCTTTTATTCATAAGCGGTAGCCTCCTGATTATTTGATTCCGACAGTGCTGTATCTCTGCCGTGGTTCATTCCACCGGAAAGCATAGCGTTCAGCTGTGCTGGAGTCACGCGTAACGCACGAACCATCTGAACGATCTCCAAATTTTCTGCCTCGGTTTTCTGTGCTTCCAGCGCCTTGAGCTTTTCCTGATACTCTGCGATCTTCTCGCGGACCTTTGTAATCTCCTGGTCAATGCGCTCAATTTTGTTCTTTGCCATCGTCTATCACTCCTTCTTAAAAATCTCTGTTACCAGTTCATCAGGCCATAGCCCTTAATGCTTTGATAATTCAGGTCATAACTTTTGATCTTGCAGGCATCGCCGGAATTTCCCTCCACGGTATAAACACGGCTGCCATCCGTACCGATCACGATACCTACATGGTCTGCTGTCCCATCCAAATCCCAGTCAAAGAAAATTGCATCTCCGGGAGCCAGATTGTTATAGCCTCTTGCACCCCATTGTCCATGGGACTGGAACCACGGAACGCCCTGCCACTCACAGCCTGCAAAGCGCGGTTCACTTTTTCCTGCCTGGTTATAGCACCAGGATACGAAGCAGGCGCACCATTCCACACGGGAGTCAAAGCCGTACCAGCTCCAGTAGGGATAACCGCCCACATTGCCCACCTGACGCTTGGCCAGTTCCACCAGCTGAGGATTGCCGGGGCGGGTACCGTTAATGAACTGCACACCGGACAGATCTTCCGAGCCGCTGGTATCAGGGGAGCCGCCGCCAAACAACAGCGGCTTATTGCCCATGGTCTGCCGGTAAACCTGATACATTTTCATCTGCTCCGGGGTCAGAAGCTCCGACACCACAGCGGAAATGGGCTTGCTGGCGAGTTTCACATTCAAAATGTAATACTCATAGGGGACTTCTTCTGAGGTGGTCTCGCCGGTCTCCGGGTCGGTGGAGGTCTCCGTGCGGTAGCGAATCTCCACTTCCTCAGTAAGCGTCAGCTGATACTGTGCTGCAAACACACGCGCCAGCTCTGCCTGAGCGCTCTGCCGGGTGTAGCCTTGCAAAACGGCAGACAGAAATGCTGCCAGCTCATGAGGGTCATGGCCGATCATACCAAGGTCATAGCGATACTCGTCATACCCTGGGTGGCTGCTTTCTATGTTGTCGATTTCCTCCTGCAACTGGGCTTCTCTGGCTGCATAATCTGCCTCCACCGCCAGCATTTCCGGGTCATCCGACGGATAGGTGGTGCCGGAGAGAACGGAACCGATGCTCTGCGCCATCATGGAGCAGGAGGACATGGTATTCATCAGCATACAGGTAATGAGGAACAAAACCCCTGCCATCAGGAAACCCTTCTTGTGGCGCATGACGAATGCCCCTGCCTGCTGTACCTTTTCTTTTACCGTCCTTGCGGCTTTTCCTGTTTTGGATGCAGCCTGGGCAGTATTTCCAGCAGTCTGACCGGCATGTTTGGCGGCGGCATACTGCTTTTTGATGGCCTGCTTTTGCTGCCAGCGGGAAAGTGGATTGCTGGCAAACTGGGGATTTTCCTGCAAAGATTTCTGGTACAGAACATTTACATTTGCCTTTTCCAGTTGGCGCTCTGCCTGTGCTGCTTTGCGGTACGGCTTCAGCTTGTGGCTGCGATAGCCCTCCCGCACCAGATAAGCGCCGGTCTCCACCGCTTCCTCGGACTTGTGGGCGCTTTCCACGCCCACATTGTCCTGTTCTGTTTCCCGGATCTCTTTGTGGAGCTTGCCCACAATCAGATGGACGGGAGCTTCCTTGACCCCTTGAGAAAGTTTGGAGGGTGGCTTTTTCTTGTCCTCAAAGGTCAGCTTCGAGGTCTTTTTTCCGGTATCCGGGTCGATGACCGTCTGCCTGACCTTTTTCTTTGGGATATTGGCCTGCGCCTTATCTGCTCTGGCCGCAGCTTTCTCCGCTTTACGGATCGGCTTTTCCAGTGCAGGGTCAGACCGTTCCTCATCAGTAAAGCGCAGGCGCGGCTCCTTATTCAAACCATTCTCCCAGCATGAGGGAGGACATCATGTAGTGCAGCTCTGCATAAATGGCCATTCCCACAGGATCGTTGAACATACAACCGGACAGGTAGGCGTAAAACTGTGCCACCACATCGGACAGGATTTTCGCTTCGGTTCCTTCCAGAACCAGACCACCCATACCTTCCTTGGCACGGATGGTGCTCCAGACCTCTGCCAGACGGAGCAGCCCCACCTGACCGGTCTCATTCAGTTCGGCTGCCTGATCTGCCGCCGTGCGGCACTCACTTACCGCATCGGCCATGACCGTAAGCAGCTGGCTGCGCTGGGCATTTACCGCCCTGTCAAAAAACATCAACGGGTTTTGATTCAAAATGTTGGGGTTCATCATCATTCATCCTCCTTTTTCAGTTCCTGGGGTTTGGTGGTCATAATGCGGTACAGCTCGGTATTCTTCGGGAAGTGGTCCACGAAAGGCAGAATTGTGGAGCCATAGAACAGCAGGCCCTCGCCCTCACCGGAGTGGGTCACATAGCTAAGCTGGTGTGTGGAAATGCCCAGCTGCTTGGCAAGTATCTGACGGTCTCCGCCTGCCTGGTTGAGCATATACACGAAGTCGGAGTTTTCAAAGATGTTCTCTACCTCGCGGCTGCTCAAAAGGTCTTTGACATTCTGGGTAATACCTGTCGGAATACCGCCCCATTTACGGAATCGCTTCCAGATTTCCACCGTATAGGCAGCGGTCTGTTCCTCCTTCAAAAGCAGGTGCATCTCGTCGATATAGTAACGGGTGGACTTGTGGGCGGCACGGTTAATGGTAACACGGTTCCACACCTGATCCTGTACCACCAGCATACCGATTTTCTTAAGCTGCTTGCCCAGTTCCTTGATGTCATAGCAGACAATGCGGTTGTTGATGTCCACATTGCTCTGGTGGTTGAACACATTGAGGGAGCCGGTTACATAGATTTCAAGGGCCGTAGCGATATACTGAGCTTCCTTTTCCTCCTGTTCCCGAAGCAGGTTATACAGATCCTCCAGTATGGGCATATTCTCCGGGCGCGGGTCATTGAGGTAAGTCTGATAGACCAGACGCACACAGCGGTCGATGATGGTTTTCTGCACCGGCTGCAAGCCCTCCTTACCGCCCACGATCAGCTCACACAAGCTGAGAATAAAGTCAGACTTGAGGGACAGCGGGCTTTCATCATCCGAGTAGTCCAGGTTCAGGTCCATCGGATTGATGTAGTTGGTGGAGGTAGGCGAGATCTTGATGACCTGCCCATGCAGACGCTCCACCAGAGGTGCATACTCCGCTTCCGGGTCACAAATGATAACATCATCACTGGTAAGCAAAAAGCAGTTTGCGATTTCTCGTTTTGCGCTGAAGGACTTACCGGAACCCGGCGTACCCAAAATCAAGCCGTTGGGGTTTTTCAGCAGCTTTCGATCCACCATGATGAGATTGTTGGACAGGGCGTTGATGCCGTAGTACAGAGCTTCTTTGCCGTTCTGGAATAATTCCTGTGTGGTGAACGGTACAAAGATGGCCGTAGAACTGGTGGTCAGTCCTCGCTGGATCTCGATCTGATTGAGTCCCAGGGGCAGACAGCTCATCAGCCCTTCTTCTTGCTGGAAGTCCAGCCTGGTCAGCTGACAGTTATACTTCTGGGCAATGGAGCCTGCCTGGAAAATGTTGTTGCCAAGCTGACGGGGATTGTCCGCTGTGTTCAGCACCAGAAAGGTCAAAAGGAACATTCTCTCGTTGCGGCTCTGCAAATCCTGCAAGAGTTTTTTCGCTTCACTGCCGTAAGTAGCAAGGTCAGATGGAATGATGTCCATGTCGTATCCGGCGCGGACTGCTTTTTTCTGTTCCTCGATCTTACTGCGGTCCAGGTCGGTAATCTTGCGCTTTATCGTTTTGATGGCTTTCACCTGATCCACCGACTGAATGTGCATACTCACAATGAGCGAGCTTTCCATATCCAGAAAATCAGCCAGCAGACGGTCATTCAGCTCCGGTGCGAGAATCTGCAAAAAAGAAACAGCCCCGTATTTCTTGCCCATACGGAACTGCTTGCCGGTGCGGAACTCAAAGGAACTTGGTGCAATAAAATCCTTTGTGGACAGACCGGAAGGAGCCAGCCAGTCCCATTCAAACTGAAACGGGAGTTGTTCATCCATGTGGAATACCGCATGAAGCTGAGAAAGCCTTTCTTTACCGTCCAGCGTTCTGGCAGCTACACCAAGACGCTTGAAGTTATTAAGTATATCGGTCTCAATACGCTCCAGACG
Source organism: Absiella sp. AM09-50 (assembly GCF_003433845.1). Taxonomy (NCBI): domain Bacteria; kingdom Bacillati; phylum Bacillota; class Erysipelotrichia; order Erysipelotrichales; family Erysipelotrichaceae; genus Amedibacterium; species Absiella sp. AM09-50. The sequence continues at coordinate 47,229 of NZ_QVFI01000008.1, read as the reverse complement.
GGGCTTGGCGGCTTTGATGCTGTCTGCGTCGATACCAAAGGTCAGGTATTTGGTCTTGATGAGGCCGTTGTTACCTCTGGCCAGCTGATTTTGTAGCATTGTGGTATATTCCTCGCGGATACTGTCAAAGGCATCCCTCTGGGGCGGGATGGAAATGGAGTTAGCAAAGGTCTCCTCCGATGCCGCAAGGTTCAAAAAAGACAGCTGGAAATGAATCGAGCTGTCAAAATAATTGAGGAAATCACACCAACCCTCAAAGATTGCCGTCTTATCTTCGTTTTGGGAGAGCTGATAGTTGATGTCCTGAAACTGAATGGTCTTTGTGTAGTGGCTGTCCGATATGCGGCAGATTCCGTCCGGCCACATCCGTTCATAAGGGATACTGTCCTGCGCAGATTTTCCTTTTTTGTCCGTGCGGTTGGCGCGGACAATGGCCGCGTCGATCTGCTTCTTATCAGCGCGGGACAGCTTTTTCTTTGTCTTTACCGGCTGCACAGTTTTTTCCTCGGTTTTCCCGAACATCCGATGCAGCCATTTTTTTATTGCGGTGAACAATGTCATACACCTCCTTATCGAGCATTTCCTGCCGCTTTAATACGGCATAAAAGTTATTGGTCTGGTAGGGACGCTGCTTGGGACGGATCACAGCTACTTTGAGAATGTTGCCCACGATCTTTTCCAGGGGCTGTCCATGCTTTTCGTACATAGCCAGCATAAAGAAGGGCAGCATAACCAGCATCATACACATAGCCGCTACACTGTTTCCGGTAGGTTTTCTGAGCAAAAAGAAAAGCGGTACGCCAATAAGCGCTCCGCCCGTGAAGCAGATAAGCTGCCGCTTGGTCAGATTGAACATGACCTTTGTTTTGACTTTTGTTAAGTCCTTGGGTACGGGTACATAAGCCAATGTGGGAACCTCCTTCCGTTTTAATGCGCCTGAAAGACTGATTTTGCGAGGCTGCCGGTTTTGAATAGTGTAAAGCACAGCAGTACGGTGTAGCCCACACAGCTCCAGATTGCCATGATGATGTCATCTTCCAGAGCGATGTTCTGCACCAGCACAGCATAAATTGCCACGCAGACGATAATGAGAAACGCCTGAAAGCCCAGCGCCAGCAGGGATCGGAGGTAATTCTGTCCCATACCGCCCCATTCTTTACCCATCATTGCAGCCATTGGAACGGGAGCCACCGAAGTCACAAGGTAGATTTCGATCATACGGCCATAAATAACGATAAAGATACAGATATATAACGCCCACATAGTAATGCCAATAAAGAGGGATTGGAACCACAGTCCGAACAGCGGTCCCAGATCCATTTCCATCAGCCTCGGTTCCAGATCGGTCATAACTGAGGAAATGTCAATGGACGCATCCGAATTGATAACCCCTGCCGCCTGCGCCACTACGCTCTGCGCCATATCAAAGACGCCCATCACGATATTCCATGTATTTGTGACAATGAGGATGGCAGCGGCTGATTTGAACACCCACTTGAAAATCATCCAGGTGTCCACATCATGCAGGTTGTTCTTGTCTGCGATCATCTGGATCAGGTCTACGGTCATCACGATAGCCAGGATCACGCCTGCAATCGGCACCATGATGGAGTTGGACAGATTCTCAATCATGCTGAAAATACTGCCATTCCATCCCTGTGGGGTCTGGCCTACCTGTACGGATATATCCGCGACCTGCTGGTTTACACTGTCAAACATCCCCGAAAGGTTGCTCATAATGCCGCCCACCAGCATTTCTTTCAGCCAATTTGTCAGGGCTTCAAGTAAGAAATCCATACGGTGTCAACCTCCTTTCCGCCGCCCCCGCAAAGCTGCGGGAGCGGCAAGGATTTCATACGGAGACGCTTAGACAGAGAAAAGCCCGGAGAGCAGAGGTACAAGGACCATGCCTACCACGGCTACACCAGCACCGGCCATGAGCTGCTTCATGCCCTGGCTCTTGGCGCCGGGGTTGTCGTTGCCGTAACCTTCCAGCAGGTTGATAACGCCCCAGATACCGAGACCGGCACCGAGCGCGATAACGAGGGTCTGAAGAACGGTGATTGCCTGTTCAAAAAATGCCATATAGTTTGTTAGCCGGAATCTGATTAAAAAATAGGTTTGTCATGTTTCATAGGCATACAAAAGCCGGAACAATCTGCCGCCCGGTTTCCGGGGGCATGATTCCGGCTGTCCTCCTTTTTCATTATTTTTTCTCGCGATTGTCCGCTTTGTACGCCAATGGCCCATAGAGGGCAAGTGCGGCGAATAGATAAGATCACTCCCTTCTAAAGCGGAACGAAATTAAGCGCCCTTTGTGTCTACTTCATATACATCGCAGACCTCATTGGGCTTGAGTTTCAGCCTTGCAGACAAGAATGCTTCAATGTCAAAAGCGTTCTTATCATCCGCGTCGGCAGTGTACTTGAAATTGGGGTGCTTGGTGATGTCGTACTTATCCGAAAGGAAAGGACGCACACCGCGCAGCTGGAGGATACACTTGCCTCCATCCATAACAGCAAGCTCATCCTGGCTCATCAGCTCTTTCCCCAATTTTTGATAGTTGAGTGAATGGGAGGTTTCCCTCCCACGGCTCTCTCCGGTGTTGTAGGTGTCGATGGTTTCCTTTCCCAGCACGGCAGCCAACTCTTTGAGGGTAGTCGGCTCTTTACCGCCCAGGAAGATGGATGTATCCATGTTACCGATGATGGTATCTGCGTTATCCTTATAGATCGCCTTGAGCTGACTCTGTGCCTGCAACACCAGACAGGCAGAGATCTCACGGCTTCGGATGGTGGCCACCAGCTTTTCCAGTTTCGGAATCTGCCCGATGTTAGCACACTCATCAATCAAACAGCGCACATGAACCGGAAGCCTGCCGCCATACACATCGTCGGCTTTTTCGCAGAGCAGATTGAAAAGCTGGGTATAACACATGGAGATCAGGAAGTTAAAGCTGTCATCCGTATCACTCATAATGAGGAACAGAGCAGTTTTCCTGTCTCCCAGAGTATCCAGCTCCAGCTCATCATAAGCCGTGACCTCACGCAACTCTGCAATGTCGAACACGGCAAGGCGAGCGCCGCAGGAAATCAAAATCGACTTGGCTGTTTTTCCAGCGGCCAGCTTATATTTCTTATACTGGCGCACCGCAAAGTGGTTTGGCTTCTCGGCTTCCAGTGCATCAAACATCAGGTCTACGGGGTTTTTGAACTCCTCGTCATCCTCACGGACTTCCATGGCGTTGATGAACTCAATGAGGGTGGAGAAGTTTTGTTCCTCCACCGGAGCCTCATAATGGATATAGCCAATAAGCGCGCAGTACAACAAGGTTTCTGCTTTTACCCAGAAATCGTCTCCGGCCTTGCCTTCGCCTTTGGTATTGGCGATCAGCGTTGTTACCAGCTTCAAGATGTCCTTTTCGCTATGGATATAGGCGAAAGGGTTATAGTGCATGGACTTCTTGAAGTTGATGGTATTTAGGACCTTGATTCGGTACGGCTCATAAATGACCTTGCCGTGCTTATCCTTCATAGGCTTTCCGTCTTTCCCCAGCTTGGGTGCGCCCCTTTGGAGCATTTTTCCGCACTCCACCAAAATGGTTCCCTTCGGGTCTGTGACCACATAGGAACTGTGCATCTGCATCAGATTCGGTTTGAGCCAGAAGCGGGTCTTACCGGAACCGGAGCCGCCAATCACCAGCACATTTTTGTTTCTGGCGGTCTTTGGGTCCTTGGGGCGGCTGTTCATTGTCAGGCTCTCCGTTTTCGTCAGAATCACATTGTTCTGGAATACCGGGTCGATGTAGGGTGCAATGTCCTCATGGGTTCCCCAACGGGCGGAACCGTATTCCATGCCGTGCCTGTACTTCTTGGCGTTCTTGCTTTTCAGGTACACAGCCAGCCGCAGGCCGCCGCCGCAGCACAGGCCCACCAGCAGGTCCAGCGGGTGCAGGCTGGGCCACCAGCTGGTCAGCGCCATCGGCAGCGTGGAGAAGAACGAGAGCATTTTTGCCGAAGCGTCCGCACCCACGGCCATCCGCCACGCTTCACCGAAGTTGGTGGAGAAAAGCCCCATCAGGATATACGGCAGGTTCAGCAAAATGAGCTTTTTGATGTTCAGCTGCTTTTTCATCGTTCCAGCTCCTTCCGCTTGTTCCGGTCCACGACGGCGTGTTTCACCAGCTCTTTGAACTGGCTCAACTTTGCCAGCACGGACGGACGCTCGGATTTCTCCGCCTTCCTGACCTTTTTCCCGGTGTACTCGGTAAAAGCAGCGGTCAGGGCATCCGCGTCCCGACCCTTGAAAAAGATCAGGTACTTGGGTGGGGAGCTGCTGCGGTCCTTCTTCACCGCATAGTCCACACCGTATTTCCGCGCGATCTTCTCAAACTCCTTGATGGAGGGGTCGGTGATCTCGATGTTGGAAACCCCTTGGTTCTGACCAATCAGCTGTTTCACCGTCTGCTTGCCCTGGGGCTTCACAGGCGCGTCACGGCTTCTCTGCTTTTGCAGCTTCTTTTCCTTGCGGTGGGCAAGGTACTTGGTGATGGCGGCTTTCATCAACCGCCCGGTAAACTTTGTTCCGCTGACTACCAGCGTCAAAGTCCTGTTTTCCACTTCCTCCTGCATAGGTCATCGCCTCCTTTCCACGGATTTTGCAGGGGTGGCACTTGATACTAAGGTGGGACCACCAGCCGCCGCAGCAGGTATTTCAGCATGTCAGGCTCCTTTCAGCGCAGCTGGTCGGAGCGGTCATAGTACAGATGGCCCTGGCGCACTTTGGCATGGCTGAGAATCTTGATGTGGCCCTTTTCCTGGTTCTCCAGGCTTTTCTGGTATCCGGCCTCCGTCAGAAACAGGCGGTTCCGTTCACCTTTCCAGCCCACCGGGGAATCGTCGGTCAGCACATCGAAGATAATCATGTGCCGGGTGTCCTCGGCAAACCGCTCCAAATCCATGTACTCATGGCCGTGGTAGTTCTGCGCCCCGGCTTTGAGGCGCATTTCCTCCATCAGCTGGCCCACGGTCTTACGCTCAGGCATGGCGTGCACCTCCTTTCCCGCGTCCCTGGCCCTTCACGGCCAGGATACCGTCCAGGGTGGTGGCGGTGATCCGCAGGCGCTCGGCGGTGGCAATGTCATTCTTCACGGTCTCGTCGATGCCGTGGCCGCAGACCACCAGCACATGGGACCGGCGCAGGTAGTCCCGCGCCATATCCAGCCCGTCCTTGTGTTCCTGGGGAATCTCGTCTTTGAGGAAGGTAGGCAGGAACAGCACCGGGCAGATGGGCGAATACCCGGCATCGTACACCTGACGGCAGTAGGCCGCAGCGTTCTCGGCGTTCTCATACTGGCTGTTGCTCCAGGGAGCCGTAATGTAGGCAAGAGGTCGTTTCATGGCAAAATCCTTTCTCCCGGTATTTTCGGGCAGCAGAAAAGCGGCTGTTTACCAGCCGCCTGCGTACATATCGTGGTTAACTTGTGCGGTGTAGTGGTTGCTGATCGTGGTCGGCGCATTAAACAGCACCGCAAGCAGATACTGCTTCATGTTGCGGATTTCGGTGGTATTGTTCCGCAGGCATTCCATGACAAACTCGATGTGGGAGCAATCCAGCTTCAAAAAACGGGAGCGGACCACCTCATGGGGGAAGTCGCTGCCAGCGATCCGGGTGGTTTTCCGCTTAGCGCAGACGGTCTCCACCATCAGCTCCACAATCTCGTCCAGGTCCTCCCGGTAGGTGGTAAACTCCCGGCACAGGTGGTCATACTCGATGTTCTCCAGAATCAAATCCCGATAACTTTCCATCTCTGAGACAGACATCGCATCCCTTCCTTTCCGTTCCGGCAGCTGTGCTGCCGCTGCCTCCCGGAAGGGAATAGAATCGGTACTTGATCCATAAGTAATTGTTTTTTCTGTATTTGATTTCTCTATATTTAATTCTGCGGGCTTTTCCGTATCCGGTTTTACCATATCCGGGTTTTCCGTATCTGGTGAAGCCATATCCGGCTGGGGCGTATCCGGGTTCTTCGGCTGTGGCTGCTCATATATGACATACTCCGTATCACTGATGCGTCCCTGGCGGTCACGCAGTTTGTGCCGCACAATGTAACCGGCAGCCTCCAATTCCCGCAACGCAGCGCCTATGGCATCCACGCCCTCCTTACAAATCTTTGCAAGACCACGGGTGGTGTAATTCCAGTCCTCTGGCAAAGACAGCATCATGGAAAGCAGCCCCTTGGCTTTTAACGACAGATTTGCATTTCGTAAATGATGATTGCTCATCACGGTATAATCACGGGTCCGTTCAATGCGAAAAACGGCCATCGACCTCACTCCTTCCAAATTTCTCAGGGTATGAAAAAAGCCACACTCCTGTAAAAAGAATTGTGGCAGTCAGCTGTTTTGTTCACTTTTTCTGCGCCGGTAGGGGCGCTTGGAAATGGGCGGTTTATCCAACAAGTCATTTCCCTGAGAGAATGGCAGAGTTTGCAGAACACGGTCAATCTCTATAAATTCCATACCATGCTGGGAATGGCAATCCTCCCGGATTGCTTCCCGGATTTCCTTTACAGTACACATTTCAATCCTTTCCTTTCGCAGTAATGATTTGTTTATGAGTGGCGGCGGTGTTTTCCCGGTTTGAAATCGAGGATATGTCCCTCAATCACACGAGCGTAACGCTTGATCTTGATCTCCCGGCGCTGCTGGCTTTGCAGGGCGGCCTGATACCCGTCCTCGGTTAAAAACAACCGCATTTCCTCTCCGGGACTACCGTAAGCTGTGCTGGGACGCAGGACGGAAAACTCAATCATCCAGCGGGTGTTATCCCAAAACCTCTCTACGGCGAGAATGTTGTGTCCTTTCAGCTCACGGGCTGAAATATCCCTCATAGGCGGCTCCTTTCATCGTTCCTGGTCTCTCTGACGCTTTTTCTGCCATGCCTCCAGCAACTTGATGATGGTTTCCTGCATCCGCTGGGGCGTATAGCTTTTAGGGAAATACTTCCGCAAGGTGTCAGAGGTAAATGTCACTCGGTCCAGATCGCTTTTCTTTTCCTCACCCATGATGACACGCATCATATCGAGGGTCAGATGCCCCTCCTGACTGTATTTCTTGAGCCGCTGGGCTTGAGAAAGAGAAGGGGTAGCCTGTTCGCTGTCCATCGCGTCCAACAGGTCTACCTGTTCCTCCTTTTTGAGAAAGGACAGCTCATAGGCAGGGTTCAGGGCAATCTTCTTTTCATCCACCATATCCAGCAGTTCGGGGATAAGCTCCGTCAGGCGGATAAATCTCTGAATTTGATTTTTACTCTGCCCAACCTGTTCAGCTAAAACATCTCTGGATTTCCTACCATCGGACTTGTGCCCAAGTTGGGCACAAGTTAAATCCACTCGCTCTCCTTGATGTTTCATGGCATCCAGTTTCATTTTATAAGCAAATGCTCTTTCACTGGGGAGCAGACTTTCTCGTTGTAAGTTGCTGTCAACCATAATGATCGTGGCGGCATCATCATCCAAATCCCGAACAATGACCGGCATAGTCTCCTTTTCTGCCAGCTCACTGGCTCTGTGCCGCCTGTGTCCGGCTACCAGCTCATAACCGCCCTCCGGGTCCGGTCGAGCAATCACCGGAACCAGAACGCCATACTGCTTGATACTGTCAGCGGTCTCCATCATGGCTTCGTCATCCTTGACTTTGAATGGGTGGTTCTTAAAGGGATGCAGTTCAGACAGCGGAATCTCCTGAATCTTTTCCAGCTTTGCATCCTGACGGCCTTCTTCGGTGGAGAACAGATCATCTACCGAGGCCAGCTCTATTTTTTTCGCGCTGCTTTTCAAGTTTCAACACCTCCTTCGTCAGATTTCGATACCCCTCTGCCACCTTGCCGCCAGGGTCATGGACAAAAATACTTTTTCCCTCGGCGCTGATTTCCTTTGCCCGGACAGAATGGGGAATCTCTGTGCCGAATACTTTGATCTTGCTGCCATAGGTCTCACGCAGGAGCGCGGAGATCTCTTTGGCAAAGTTGGTTCGGCTGTCCACCATCGTCAGCAGGATACCGTCTATCTGGATCTTGGGGTTGATCTGCCGCTTTACCTTGTTTACCGTGGAGAGCAGCTGTTCCAACCCTTTGGCGGGCAGATACTCCGCCTGAACGGGAATGATGATCCTGTTCGCAGCGGCCAGCGCATTGACCGTGAGCATCCCCAGGGAGGGCTGACAGTCGATGAGAATATGGGAGTATTGCCCCTTCAGCGTGTCCAGATATTGCCGCAAGATAGTCTCACGGCTCATGGCATTTACCAGGGATACCTCCATACCGGATAACTGGATGTCCGCAGGCATCAGGTCAATGCCTTCCGCATGATGCAGAATACCTTCTCCAGTGCGTATAGGCTGATCCATCAAAATTTTGCCCATTGCATCGGACAATGTAAATGGCAACTTGTCCGGTTGCGGATTTCCCAGGCTGATTGTCAGGCTCCCTTGTGGGTCCCCGTCGATCAGAAGGACTTTCTTTCCGGCCTGCGCCAGCCCGATTCCCAAGTTGGCACAGGTCGTTGTCTTGCCAACGCCGCCTTTCTGGTTGGCAATGGCGATGATTTGCGTGTTCATTGACTTCACCTCATTTCTAATTATTGCTGTTGCTTCTGGAAATAGAAAAAGCCGCCACTTCAAAATTAACAGTGAAGTGACGGCTCTTTCTATCGCCGGAATACGAGTTCCTGAAATGAAAAAAGCACCCAGCATTTATACTGTGTGCTACATCAAATTCATATTCAATTATTCAAATTAGCTCAAACTATGCCAAACTGCCACAGCCAAAAAAACGAGGGGAAGGAGGGCTGAAAAGCACCCCTAAAATCGGCTCTCGGTTAACCACTTTGGGAACCACTTACCCCTCTTTTCGCCCTCTTTTTGGCCAGTTAACCACTTGCGGACCACTAAAAATTGGGTGAAAACGGCTCTCGTTTTGCCAAATTTGGTCAAACCATATCATCCCGTTTAGATATAGTAAAACCCCGGAAAACCTTGATTTTCCGGGGTTTTTGAACCATTTTGATATAGTCTGAGCAGTCGATTATCGCTTGCTGAACTGCGGAGCGCGACGAGCTGCTTTGAGACCGTATTTCTTACGTTCTTTCATACGAGAGTCACGTGTTACGAATCCAGCTGCTTTTAATGCAGGACGATAGTCTGCACTAGCTTCCATTAAAGCACGAGTGATACCATGGCGCATAGCTCCTGCCTGACCTGTGTATCCTCCACCTTGAACGTTGATTTTGATATCAAACTGATCTAAAGTTTCTGTTAATTCTAATGGTGAACGAACAACCATACGTAAAGTTTCTAAAGGTAAATATTCTTCTAATGTTTTACCATTAACAACGATGTTACCTTTACCCGGAGTCATAAAGACACGAGCAACAGAAGTTTTACGGCGTCCTGTACCATTGTAAGTTACTGTATTTTTCTTAGCTGCCATTTCTTATTCCTCCTAACCTTTGATTTCCAGCTCAACTGGTTTCTGAGCTGCATGTGGATGTTCATTACCTGTGTAAACAAATAAGTGTTTACGCATTACGTCACCTAATTTAGTGTGAGGCAACATACCGTAAATAGCTTTTTCAACCCATTCAACAGTATAGTTTTCCTTCATTGTACGTGCAGTACGTGTACGAAGTCCTCCAGCGTAACCAGAGTGGTTGTAGTATTTTTTAGTATCAAGTTTGTTTCCTGTTAATTCGATTTTGTCAGCGTTGATAACGATAACGAAATCTCCACAGTCAACGTTTGGTGTGTAAGTAGGTTTGTTTTTTCCTCTTAACACAGATGCTACTTCAGTAGCTAAACGACCTAAAGTCTTTCCTGTTCCGTCTACAACGTACCAAGTACGTTCTACTTCAGCAGGTTTTGCAAATGTTGTTTGGCGCATGTTCTTTAAACTTCCTTTCCTATGTAGTTTCCGGGGCTACAAAGGCATAAGTGCCTATTTAATAGTTTATATTTAAATTGGCAAGAAGTCAACTAAAACTTTCAGTTTTTTCAATAAATTCATGTTTTTTTGTGAATTCTATGTATATATACAAAAGAAGCGCCGAGGGAATAGCGCTTCTTCTGTAAATTATAGTTTTAAAAAGGGAGAAAGTATGAATTTTTTGAGGGGAAATTATCATACCGCAAGTGGCTTTACCTCACTTGCTGACTATAGTATAACAAATACTTTACGTACAAGTTTGTAGGAATTATGTTAGATTATGTTGTTGTTAACTAACTTATTCAGACAATTATGTGAATATCTTTTTAACATAAACAAAAGAAGCACCTGAGGGGAGGAGTGCTTCTTTTGTTCTATTATAATTTATTTTTTGAAAGGGAGAAAAGTATGAATTTTTTGAGGGGAAATTATCATACCTGCAAGTGGCTTTACCTCACTTGCTGACTATAGTATAACAAATACTTTGCGTATAAGTTTGTAGAAATTATGTTAGATTATGTTGAATGCAAATACAATTACATTTGAAATATGTGATAAGAAAAAGCACCTATATAAAACAAAAGAAGCATTGAGGGAAGTATGCTTCTTTTGCTTAAAATTATTATGTTTTTGAAAGGGAGAAAATATGAAATAATTTTTGAGGGGAAATTATCATATTTTAGCAAGTACCTTATCTCACTTGCTGACTATAGTATAAACTAGCGTTATAAGAGAATTTTGTAGAAAATATGTAGAAGTATGTGAAAAACAAAATTAATGTTTTTCTGGCAGCTTATCAATGATATTCATATCCAAAGATGTTAAATAAGCAATCGCTTCATCTCTGTATCGATCATTCATCATCGCTTTAGGTTCATGTGCATCAACACCAATGATTACATCATTTCCAACATGTGCAGCAATTTCCCAAAATTTAGGATGTGGATAATGTGTCACATTCATCACATCATTGTATAATGCCCCATTCAGATTATATTCTAAAGGAATCTGCAAATGTTTTGCTGCCTCACATAATCGCACACTTTCCTTTTCCGCAAGCTCATCAAATTTACGTCTACCATGCATAAATAAATCCGGGTGTGCAAGATATGCATATAATCCTGTTTCCATTCCCTGAATTGCTTCATCAATATAAGCTTTCAACATATGATCATATTCACATTCCGTGCCAAAATATATACGCTTTTCATCAGTCTTATAATAATGATTTCCAAATATAATATAATCTAAGCCTTTTGCTTCTTTAAATTCTTCTAACCATTTCATATACTTAGGGAAATATTCACATTCCAATCCGATTTTAATACTGATTTGATCTTTATATTTATCTCTCAATGCCGCAATGGATTGATAATAATCATCAAACTGGGATAATGGCATACGCATATGTGCCACAAAATCTGAATCATATTTCCATGGGCAATGATCAGAAAATCCAATTTCTTCATATCCTCCCTCAATGGCAGCTAATACATATTCTTCATCACTACCAGAAGCATGCATACAGCGTTTGGTATGCATATGATAATTTGTCTTTCGCATAATCTCACCTTATTCCTTCTTATCGGCTATTATTATATCACAAAAACGCAGAATCATTAGAAAAAAACTATCCTTTCAGATAGTCCTCTTCATTATAAAATACTTCTATTAAGTATAATCCCTGTGGGTCTGCTTTATATCGACAGGCATGTTTATCTTTGGCATTCAGCATGTCCTGTATCTGTTGTTTTGTGATTCTGTGTTTTCCGGCTTCAATGAGAGTCTGTGCAATCATACGTACCATATAACGCAAGAAACCTGTACCTATAAAAATCATCTGGATATGGTCTTGATGGGCAATAACTTCCAGCTTTCGTATGGTCTTAACTCTTGGTTTTCTTGGGTCGATCTTATTGCTGGTAAAGCTTGTGAAATCGTGTTCTCCCAAAAATACCTGTGCACATTCCTGCATCATGGATATATCCAGTGTTTTCCATTCTTTCCCCATGTAGCGCTCGTAAAAAGGATTTTTGATATCATTGGTTACCAAATAGTCATATCGCTTTCCAAAGGCGTCAAAACGCGCGTGAAAGTCATCTGAAGTCTGATATACATGCTGTATACGAATATCTGATGGTAATAATGAATTCATTGCTCTGGTAAAATGGAAATCATCCAATATACGATCACTGTCAAAGTGAAACACCTGGCCTTTTGCATGTACTTTCGCATCTGTTCTGCCACTGGCGGTAATTGGTGTATCGTAACCGTTGATTTTTAATAACACATTTTCTATTTCTTCCTGTATCGAATTGGTATTGGTTTGTTTCTGCCAGCCTCCATAAGCGAAGCCATCATAACTTACAATTGCCTGATATCTCATAATAGAATATTTAAAGTAATCATAACTGCCAGAATTACCACGCTGCCGCATAACAGGATATAATCCTTCGCATACATCTTCAACTGCTGGTATCTGGTTCTTTCACGATCTGGTATATAGCCACGTGCTTCCATGGCATACGCTAAATCTTCAGCTCTTTGGAATGCAGAAACAAACAATGGTACGATCAGGGAAAGGATTGCACGAATTTTTTCCATTAATTTTCCTTCTTCGATATCTACACCACGACTTGCCTGGGCTTTCATGATTCGCTGTGTTTCTTCTATCAAAGTTGGAATAAAACGTAATGCTATGGATATCATCATAGCGATTTGATGCGCAGGTACATGAATAACCTGAAATGGTTTTAACAGGTCTTCGATTCCCAAGGTAAGCTGTAAAGGCTTGGTTGTTGCTGTTAAAATCGTAGTAACCATAATCATCAATGCCAGACGAATAACGATATATAATGTCTGGGACAAGGCACCACTATATATATGAAAGCTGCCAATGGAAAACAGGATACTTCCATCTTTAATCACCAACAAGTTGATGATTAACAAGAATACCAGCATGAATAGCATTGGTTTCATACTTCTCCACAAAAAACTTAACTTTAATTTTCCCATAAGCGCAATGGCAATGACAACTGCTCCAATGATCGCATAACCGATATATCCGGCATCAATAAAGATGGCAATCATCACAAACAGCATCGCCATGATTTTGGCACGGGGATCCATCTTATGAATGATAGAATCTAAAGGAAGGTATCTTCCTAATGCGATATTATCCACGAGCCTTCACCTCCTTTGCCACCGCTTCAGCTAATGCTTCGATATCCAGAATGGATGAATCGATTTGAAAGCCTTTGGCACGCAGTTCTTCACGTAAACGAATCACTGCTGGTGGGTTGATTCTTAACTCCTTTAATAAATTTATATTTTCAAAGAACGCTTGTACATCACAATGTTTTTTGATATATCCATCTTTTACGACTACCACACGGTCACAATAGTTTAATACATGCTCCATATCGTGTGTCACAATCAATACTGTTTTATGATATTTGGTATTCATATCCTGAAACAGCTGCATCATATCTTTTGCGCCTTGTGGGTCTAGTCCAGCTGTTGGTTCATCTAATACAAGGACACTTGGATCCATCGCCAAAATACCGGCAATTGCGATTCTTCGTTTTTGCCCTCCTGATAAATCAAATGGGCTTTTTTCCATATAGCTTTCATCTAAGCCAACAACTTTTAACACATCTTTTGTTCTTTGTAATGCTTCTTCTTCACTGACACCAAAGTTTTTTGGTCCAAAGCTGATATCTCTTGCGATAGTTTCTTCAAATAACTGGTATTCTGGAAATTGAAAAACCAATCCCACCTGTTTTCTTAAGGCCTTTAGATTTTTAGGTTTCTCTTTGGCGATAATTGTCTTATCTAATATCTCAATTTCTCCACCCGTTGGTAGCAATAAGGCGTTTAAATGCTGTACCAGTGTACTTTTTCCACTGCCTGTTTCTCCGATAATGGCAGTGACTTTTCCTTCCTGAATATCTAAATCTATACCTTTTAATGCCGCATATGAGAATGGTGAATCGGCTTGATAGGTATGTTCTACTTGTCGAAATGTAATCGGCATACTTCATCCACCAACCTTTCCATTGTTGTACAGGCCTCAATTTCTATGCCTTGTTTCTGTAATGCTTTTGTGAACTTTAATGAAAAAGGAATATCTAATTTTAAATCAATCAGTTTTTCTTCCTGTAATAAGATTTCTTCGGGTTTTCCATGCATGACAATTCTACCATCATCCATGACAATGACATCATCACTATGTGCAACTTCTTCTATATCATGTGTAATAGATATGATTGTCATTTTGCTTTCTTTATGAATTTCCTGAATCAGTTCATTAATTTCAGCCTTTCCCTGAGGATCCAGCATACTTGTGGATTCATCAAAAATAATGATTTGAGGTGACATTGCCAGCACACCAGCGATTGCGACACGCTGTTTCTGTCCGCCAGATAGTTTGGTAGGTTCACTGTTCATATAAGCACTCATGTTTACCTTTTGCGCAAAACGTTCAATGATTGGCTGCATCTTACTTGTTTCTACCTGATGATTTTCTAAACCGAACGCAATATCATCTGCCACGGTTGCGCCAATAAACTGGTTATCCGGATTTTGAAATACGATACCGATTTTATCACGGATATCATAAATATTTTCTTCAGTTAATGCCTGATCATCTACATATATATTGCCGCTTTCTTTTTCTAATAAACCAATCAGCAGCTTTGCAATCGTGGATTTTCCACTTCCGTTATGGCCGATAATCGTTGTATAGCTTCCATCTTCAACTGAAAAAGATACATGGTTGACTGCATTTCTTTCTCCATCATAAGAGAATGTTAAATCTTCTACGCGTATTTTATCCATATTGATCACCTCAACGTAATAGCTTTTTTATTATACAACGAAACATGGTGGAAAACAACAAACAGCCCCCTTTAAAATCAGGCGTTTTCTTAAATTGTCATCACAGCTGTCATGATAGCGTTACCATTACATAATATCAAAAAAATATAAGGAACTTATTCATTCCTTATATCTTACTTATCGCTTTCTTATGGGAAATTGTATCTCTGTGAGCCATAGAGATGGATCATCTTTATTCCATATACCATCAATATAGGATTCTCTTTGGTATCCAATGATTTCATAACCATTTTCTTCAATATAGCGAACGATTTCTTCATAGGATTGTGGCAGGGTTTCATATGGTCCTTTATGCAGCACACAGGCAGCCATTTCTACTGGTGGCAGCTGTTTAAATTTTAAATCCCCATGGCTTGGCTTTTCTTCCACGACTGCCTGACAGATTTCTACCTGTATATCATTTTCCTTATATCCTTCATCACAATACATAGTAAAACAATAATCAGGCTCTACACATTCACATTCTGCGTTCTCCATTTCTACTCCCATTGCGGGCATAAAGTCAAATAGCTGCGCATAGCCGGATAATCGTACAGACATATAAGCTATGGTTACAGCAGGCAGCGGTTTCAAGATCACATGGGCAGGTTTCCTTGTATCTTCCTTCATCAGATAGCTTTCGATACTGGCAATACGATCTGTCATATGACTGATTTCTTTCAACAGCTCATGTTTCTTTTTCTGAAGATACAACTGCTCATTTCCCCCTTGCAGGATAGCATGAATTTCTTCTAATGAAAATCCTATATCCTTGAGTGCAATGATCTGATGTAAATGAGGCAGCTGCTTTGATGTATAATAGCGATATCCATTCGTATCATCTACAAATTCTGGTTTTAATAAGCCTATTTCATCATAGTGTCGAAGGGTTTTAATGGTGACACGATTCATTTGCGCAAATACGCCAATGCGATAATACTGTGGTGGTTCTTTTTGGATACATTTTTTTTGAATACTCATAAAGGCCTCCTTATTCCCAACGGAAGTGTTTGACAGCTAAAACCAATGATATCACAGTCAATATCATTATAAAACATATAGAATAGATGGTTTGTGTGGTTATGGTATCAAAAGCAATCGCTTTTAATATTTTGATTCCGTGTGTTAATGGCAGTACATTAGATATCTTTTGCAGGATGGATGGAAAGATTTCATAAGGGATACTTGCGCCAGATAGAAACAGCATAGGAAAATAAACGATGCTGCATAATACATTGGTTGTTTTTATGTTTGGCGATAATGCTGAAATCAATAATCCAATACTGTACATGCTGAATAAAACAACAAGATATGCAAGGATGAATAACAGGATATTGCCTTCCATTCGATAATGGAAAAATACAATAGCACATATAGTTATGATACAGGCAGAAATGATTGCTGTCAATGCGGATAATAATGCTTGTGCTAATAATAAAAGTTTCGGACTGATAGGCGTCACAAAGAAATGCTTTAAGATTTTTTTATCGCGATAATCCGATAGTACAGTTGGAAGTCCCATAAACGCTGTAGCGCATATGCCTATCGTCAAAATTGATGAAAAAGCACTGTCTAAAAAAGTATAATTCCCAGTTTGTACCTGTTTATCGCCAGCTATCCAGGCAATCAGAAAGAAAATTCCTACTGGCATGATGATGCCAAAGAAAATAGGATCCGGGCAGCGAAAGCCTAGTTTTCCTTCAATTTTCAAAAGTGTCATAAAACGTTTCATTTTGATTCCTCCTTCATATAATATAGATAAGCTTCTTCCAGATTAGGCTTTCCACTATCTTGTATAATTGTATCAACAGTCCCTTCTTTCACCATTTTTCCATGTGCTAATAATAAAACACGATCACAAAGATATTGTGCTTCTTCCATATAATGAGTTGTTAATATCATTGTCATTCCTTGTTGCTTCAATGTTTTTAAAGTTTCCCATACTTCACGTCTTGCTTCTACATCTAGACCTGTTGTTAATTCATCTAAAAACAATACTTGTGGATCGGGTATTAAAGCAATCACAATGGATAGTTTTTGACGTTCTCCTCCAGACAGCTTTTCCACAAACTGATTGGTATATGAGGAAAGATGAAACTGGTCTAATAATGTACGATAATCTAGTGGTCGCTTATATAAAGCTGCTGTTTCTTTACATACCTCCTGTACTTTGATATTGTTTTGATAAGATGAGGATTGTAATTGTACACCAATTCGTTCAAACAGCTGTTTTCGATGCTGACAGGCATTCTTTCCAAATATTGTGGCATTTCCTTTTTCTGGACGATGTAATCCCAGTATACATTCAATGGTTGTGGTTTTTCCAGCTCCATTATGTCCTAAGATTCCATAAACCTCGCCTTGTTTTACCTCAAAAGAAAGATGGTCTACGACAATACGATTCTGGTATTGTTTTGTTAAGTCATGTACTTCTATCACATTTTTCATAATTATTTCTCCTTACAGTTACAGATTACAGCCTCCTGTAAGGGGAGAGTCAAGTGTTTGTAAAAAGAAAAAGATGAAGTTATTTTTCATCTTTTGATTCAAATAAAACTGCATCTTTTTTACGATATAATTTTCTAGAAACGACAAAGCCTTTATTACTTTTAAATTCATTGTTTAAGAAGTCATAATATGCGCCAGGTGAAATAATGCCACTAAGGTCCACTAGATGCAGACCAATTACTTTTAATATATTGGATAAGAAATACACACAGTTGCTGGATACTACGAAGAATGTTTTTAGCTTTCCTGATTTGATTTTGTAAAATTTGGCATCTGGAGAGGTTCTGGTCACGCGGCTCAGATAATCATCACACTCTCCTTTGTAAGGCATGCCCATGCGTTTTAATTCTTCATCGCTGTGGAAGTCATAGAATGTAGAGAATACTTCCAAAAGGCGTTCGTTTAATTTTTCTTTTTGTATTTTGGTTAATGCGATTCCAAAACTAATCAGGATTTTATTTTCATTTTCTAAACAATTATGCAAATAGGTATCTTTGGGCGCGATAATGACTACGCCATCCCCCATTGTGCCAAATAAATGACGATTATTAGGATCGTAACAGCCATAACTAATGACCAATCCTCGATAAATCATATCCGCATGTCCCATCATCGCAGGACCACTAGGTGCCAGATGAATCATGACTTCCATATCCACAGGAATATCTTCTTTGATAGCATCAAAATGTTCTTTGATTTGATCTTCTTTATCCTTATTTAATAATGTTCGCATAAGATGTGGTGGAATAATGACAGACATTGCCGGAGGAACGCTTAAACGAATTTTATTATCCAGTTTATCTCCACTGCCGCTTGGCAAAATTTCACGGATAAAATCTAATATGGCATTTCCTCCATAAATCAAGAAATATCCACCCATACAAATAGAGATTACTTCTTCATGTTTGACTGGAGAAATGATCAGGAAAAAGCTCATAATCAAATCGCCAAGTAAATAGAAAACACTGTGGGCAGGAATTGGCAGATGATCTTGTTTTTTTATCCACATAACAATGATTTTCACAATCGCATGTAATAAAATCCAGGCCCCTACGAAACGCGGCAGCATCATGAAGAATGTCTGTGGATAGCTTAAAGAAATCACCACAGCGATAATCCATGCGATAATATCGATTGTTTGATGCAGACGGCTGTCTACTTTACGGAAGTTGATTATCAAGTTGCATAAACGAATAATGCCTATGATCGCAACACCAATCACAAAGGTCGTATATAACCAGTTCCAGACAGCTATAGAATCAAAAATAAAAGAAAAACCAAGTACACAGAAAAATGTACCTGTCGCAAACATCGTAAAATAATTCATATTCTTCTTAAACATGCCGCTCCCTCTTTCATCCTTGTAATACTATATATTATAACGGAATTATGAATAGAAAGGAATATTCAATATAAAATTAAAAAATTACAGGATTGAAAGAATTTATCCCTGTAATTCTTGAATATATGTATCTAACACTTTTTAATCTGTAAATGGGCATGCGATTTTCATAAATGCCATCCTTTATGAAAAAGGATACTTTTCAGTATCCTTCAACTCATTAATAAACGACTTTACTTGTCCATCCTTCATAAACACCATGATACATTGCCGCGATATCAGCAAGATAGAACATGTTGTCATATAGTTTTTCTTTATTGATTGCCGTTATGTGTAATACCATTAATTGGTATTCTTCATCGCCATTGGTAATGACAAACCCTTTATTAATCACTGTATTTTTAAATCCTTCTAAATCTTCCATATTCGTGAAATTGATTCTATGCTGTACAGGACGTTCATGATTATGCACATCGCCATCTTTTTCTAATTCTTCGATAACTGCATCAGCATTTGCACGAATTTCTTCTAATTGTGAACCATTCAAATGTGGATAACGTTCATCTTTTGCTTCTTCTACATCATCTTTTGGTTCTTTTAATGCTTCTTTTACATCCTCTGCTTTTTCCTGAGCAGTATCTACAGCATCTTCAATATGAATTTTAAAAGCTTTTGCAGCATCTTCTACATGCTCTTCAATATTGTCACTTACATCCTCCATCAATTCTTCTGTACGTTCTTCTAAATTTTTTGCTTTTTCTTCTACATTTTCTTTTACTTCTTCTGCTTTTTCCATGACATTTTCACAGCAGCTTGCAGGATCACTGATTGGGCCTTCTTCTAATGTTTCTTCTTCATCTTCTAACAGGCCTTGATCTAAATCAATAATCTGCTTTTGTTCTTCCTTTTTCATTTTGTATGCAACAAATGCAGCTGCTCCAGCCACGACACCCAGAATCGGTAGTATTTTTTTCATTATGGTCACCACTTTCTTTTCTTCTATTGTATCACAAAAAGTTTAAAATGATACATAAAAACCGAAGAAAAATCTTCGGTTATTTCTTTTTACTGATTCCAATGCCATCCCCTTGTTCAAGGAATGTCGTATCAAAATCATCTCTTGATTTCAGATAATTGATAAATCTTGATATTTTACCTACCAACTGACGCAGATTACGACTGGTTGCCGTTTCTGGATGTTCCACAAAACCATGAAATTTCAGATTATCTGTGATAATGTATCCACCCTGGATCAATAATGGCTCATAACGTTCAAAGAAACGAATGTATTGTGCTTTTGCGGCATCAATGAAAATCATATCATAGCTGCCTTGGATATCAGCTTCCAAAGCATCCCCATACAATAAAGTGATCTGATCTTTATATTCACTTCTTGCGATATATTCTTTTGCTTTTTGATATCGTTCTTCATCTCGTTCTATGGTTGTGATATGAATATTTTTATCTAACATTGCCATACGAATTGCGGAATATCCGATTGCACTTCCAATCTCAAGGATACTTTTTAATTGATGTTCTTTTATGAATGAACACATGAATGTGATACCTTCCTGCAGCATGATGGGTACATCTTTTTCTAATGCATATTGTTCCATTTCTTCTAATAATGTCATATTTACACCTTACTTTATAATTTCAATATCTTTGATGATTTTACTTGTACGATCATATAAGTCCTGAATTGTTACTTTCTGCCCATCTACACCATTTAGTCCATGTTTAGCGGCTAGCTCATCTGTATAATCACTGAGTTTATATACTGTAAAATCTTTTCGTGTGTTTAAGATATCTTTCGCATCACCTGTATAGTGTGTGATTAATGGTTCCCATTTTACATCTTCGATTTGTATTTTTCCGCTTTTATTATCTTTCACAAAATTGAAACGGATCATTCCAGATAAAACATTGTTTACATCCAGCATACCACTTAAAAAATTTCCCAGGGAATAAATCACTAATGTATGATTACCATCTTTGCCATCTACCCAGTTTACAGGTTGTATGACATGCGGATGTTCACCAACGACAACATCAACGCCTAAATCAGCGAATAGCTGCGCATACTTTTTCTGGAAATCGGTAGGAGCACTTACATTTTCATCACCCCAGTGTGCAGACACGATTACAACATCGCTAACTTTTTTCGCTGCAGCTACATCTTTTTTTATTTGTTCTTCATCAAAATAAGCTACACTGTACTCATGTGGTGGTTCTATCCCATTGGTTCCATATGTATAAGCTAAAAATGAAAATTTTATTCCTTTTCGCTCGATTACTCTGATTTTGTTTCTATCTTCATTGGATGTGTATGTTCCTGCTGTTACGATACCTTTTTGTTCAGACCAGATTTTACTTGAATGATCAATACCTGCCTGATACATATCCAGACAATGATTGTTTGCAGTGTTGATTAAGTCAAATCCAGTTGCGGCAACATCACGAGCAACCTGATCTGGAGAATTAAAGGTAGGGTAACCGGAAATACCTAAATCATCTCCACCAATAATAGACTCTTGATCAATATAAGCAATATCTGCATTCTCTACATCTTTTTTTACATGTTCATACATAGGAGTAAAATCATATGTTCCATCATTTTCACTCCCTGCGGCTTTATCTGCCTGTATATAAATCATTTCATGGATCAGGTTGTCCCCAACTCCAATAAATGATACTTTGGTTTTTTCTTCATCTTTTTTCTCTGGTTCTTTCTCAGGCGCTGATGTCTGAGTGCTACAGGCAACCAGCATCAGGCTCATTAAAATCATCATTAATTTTCTCATATTATTTACCTGCTTTTCTTGCGATATATTCATCTAATGTCAATCCTTGTTTCGTAATCTCCTCTGCGGCATCTTTTCCTACATAACGTAAATGCCAGGACTCATAGTTATAGCCAGTAACTGGAACTTTATCCTCTTCATAACGAAGGATAAAACCATATGCATTGATATGATCTAAAAGCCATTGATAATGTGGAGATTTTTCAATTTCATTGAAGTTTTCATTATCTAGTGTTACATCCACTGCCAGCCCACTGTTATGTTCACTCTGCCCAGGTCTTGCATAATATTGATCTGCGTAATCCTTACCTTCTGTGTTTGCATAATAATCATATAGATTTTTTTGATATGCAAAACTGCGATAACTTGCAATTGCTTTGATATTGATACCTTCTTGTTTACCAGCTTCTACCAGTTTTTCAAAGGCTTCTGCGACTTCCTTTACCAAATATTGTGGTTCACTTTGACAAGAGTAATCTTCGCCAATCACACATGCATTAGGTGTTGGTGTTAAATCCACAGGTTCATAGCCATCTGGTAATTTATGATATTTGTTAATTAACATCAATGGATTTTTCGTATCCTGGATAGTATCCATATTCGTGAAATATGGCTGATCCAGACCAATGTTTACATATGTTACTACATCTTCTACAGATTTTTTTTGATCATCATAAGCAATATATCGATCGGTTAATTTATCTTGATAATAGGACAATTTCAGAAATTCATTAATACGTTCTGCCTGATAGCCTGCTTTCACAAATGCGGTTACCTGATCTAAGTGTGATAGATTTTCATCTACCGCACAATAGATGCTTCCTTTATCTTTAATCAAATCATCTTTATTGGCTTCCAGTATCAACGCATTGTCACATGATTTTGTGTCAGTAACACCATATTCTTTTGTTTTATCTGATGAGCTGCAAGCGCCTAGTAATAAAGCAATACAACTTAAATAGATCATTCTTTTTTTCATTTTATCTTACCTCGCGAATACTATTATACCAATAATTTGGCGGTTTTCTTTACAAAATCATTAATTTTTAATTAATCTGTAAAAATTCTTCCAACGTAAGACCACTTGCGTAAACCTGCTGTGCCACATCTTTTCCTAAATAACGAACGTGCCATGGTTCATACATATAGCCTGTGATACTTTCTTTTCCTTCTGGATATCGAATGATAAATCCATAGGTATGGGCATTTTGCGCCAGCCATTGTCCTGCTGGTGTATAACCATAATTGTTGTCAATACTGCCTATATCGAAAGCTAGGCCTGTTTGATGTTCAGAATAACCAGGACGTGCTGAATAGCGATCAGCGGCCTCTACACCATCACGTGCTACATATTGATTATATAAATCAGATTGATAATCATATGAGCGATAGCCGCTTAATAATGGAATTGAAAAACCATTATCTGCAGCAGCTTGTTGAAGCTGTAGCAATGCAGAATATGCAGTTTCATCATTACCATAACCATAATCTCGTGGTAAGGCATGGTGTTTATTAACAACGAGAATTCCATTTACATAATATGGTTGATTTGTTTCACTTGGCTCTTGTTGTTTATTGTTTGACTGTTTAGATGGGTATTCATCGATTTGTTTTTCTTCGATTATTACTTCAAAAGACTTCTCTGCCTTATTTCCATTTTTGTCCACAGCGATTACTTTGCATGGATATGTGCCGGCTTTCTCTGCATCAATATTTCCCTCAAACCAATAACTATTCTTTTCTTTATTTTCATTATATGGGATGTTTCCATCCACAACATCTTTTACTTGCTTGATATTAGAAGCCATATTAAAATCAGCTCCATAAGGAAGTGTGATTTTAGATTTCTTTAATATAATTTCTGGTCTTTTTGTGTCTTTGATTTCTATTTCTGTTTGTATTTCTTTGGTGATTTTGTTATCTTCTAATTGATATAAAAGTTTTTGTTTACCAACTTTCATTACATCGATTTCTGGATATTTTAGGATAGCTCCCTTGACATTTTTCACTAGCTTTTTAGAGGTTGCATCCTTGTCGCCGTATTCAATTACTTTATTTTCTATGAATTGTATATTCATTTCTTCATAAATCTTTTTGTTTCTAAAATCGTAATAGAAATAAATTCCAAGTATCGCAATGATGATAAGAAAAATAAGTAAACAAATCATGATCTTTAGTTTTCTGTTTTTTGATCTTTTTCTCATACGCATACCTCTCTTTCATTTCTATCATACTATAATTTCAAAGGAAAAACTATAAAAAAAAGATGTGCATTTCATTATACACACCTTTTGATTACTATTTTACTAATTCAATGATTGCCATTGGAGCTGCGTCACCACGGCGAACTCTAGTCTTAACAACTCTAGTATATCCTCCGTTACGATCTTTGTATGCAGGTCCGATTTCATCAAACAGTTTCTGTAAAGCTGTCTGACCTGTAGCTTCATCAACTACAACATCACGAACGAATTTTGCAGCCTGACGACGAGCGTGCAAGTCGCCACGTTTTGCTAATGTAATCAGTTCATCAACAACACTACGAAGTTCTTTTGCCTTCATTTCAGTTGTTTCGATCTGTCCATATGCGATTACGGATGTAGCCATGTTACGAAGCAATGCTTTACGGTGGTCGGCTTTACGTCCTAATTTACGATTCCACATTGGTATTTAACCTCCTTAGCGATTCTTATTCATATGATTTGAAGCTTAAGCCTAAATCATAAATCTTATCTTTAACTTCTTTCAATGATTTCTTTCCTAAGTTTCTTACTCGCATCATTTCATCTTCTGTTTTCTGTGTCAGTTCTTCAACAGTCTGAATACCTGCACGTTTTAAACAGTTGTATGAACGTACGGATAAGTCAAGGTCTTCAATCATCATAACAAGTCCTTTATTCTGAACTTCTCCCTGTGCTTCTTTCATTACAGAGTCCATATCATTTACTGCTTCATCAACACTTGTTAATAACTCTAAGTGATCAATCAAGATTTTTGAAGCTAATGCTAAAGATTCTGCTGGAGAAATAGAACCATCAGTCCATACCTCCAAAATTACTTTATCGTAGTTTGCATTTTGACCTACACGAGTAGGTTCAACATTATAAGCTACTTTTTCAATTGGTGTATAGATAGAGTCAGTATAAATTACTCCTAAAGGCTGATTAGGTGTCTGGTACAGTTGTTTGTTCGTGTCTGCATTCACATATCCACGACCAATACGAGCCTGTAATTCCATTTCTAACATTCCACCTTCTTCAAGAGTACAAATGTGTAAGTCTTTACTTAAGATTTCTACTCCTTCAGGACAGATGATGTCAGCGCCAGTCACTTCACCAGGTCCCTGTTTGGAAATTCTCAGGGTGTAGATTTCATCATCCTGAATTTCCATAACAAGGGTTTTGATATTTAAAATGATTGTCGTTACATCTTCTACAATTCCAGGAATTGCAGTAAATTCGTGGTAAACACCATCAACTTTAATTGAAAATACAGCGCCTCCTGGTAAAGAGGAGAGCAAAACACGTCTTAGTGCATTCCCAATAGTTGTTCCAAAACCTCTTTCCAGAGGCTCAAATACAAACTTACCGTAATGTTCTGAATCAATATATTCTTTTACTTCAAAATGTGCACGTTCGAATTTTTGCATACGTTTACCTCCTCAAGTTTATAGGTCAATGATTAACCGCGTGGTCGTTTTGGTGGACGACAACCGTTGTGAGGAATTGGAGTTACATCGTTGATCATTGTAATTTCAAGTCCTGCTACCTGTAATGCTCTTACAGCTGCTTCACGTCCAGGTCCTGGACCTTTTACGTTTACAGAAATTGTTTTCATACCGTTTTCTATTGCTGCTTTACCTGCAGCTTCTCCAGCCATCTGTGCAGCAAAAGGAGTGGATTTACGAGAACCCTTGAATCCTAATGCTCCAGCACTTGACCATGCTACAGCGTTTCCATTTTCATCAGTAATAGTAACGATGGTATTGTTAAATGTTGAGTGGATATGAGCACATCCACGCGCAATATTCTTACGTGCCTTACGTTTACGAGCGCCGGCTTTTACATTCTTTGCCATATTTTACTTCCTCCTATCGTCCTATTTCTTTTTGTTTGCTACGGTACGAACTGGACCTTTACGCGTACGAGCATTTGTTTTAGTACGTTGACCGCGAACTGGTAAACCTTTTCTGTGACGAATTCCACGGTAGCATCCGATTTCCATTAAACGTTTGATGTTTAATGCTGTTTCACGACGCAAGTCACCTTCGACTTTGATTCCATCAATTTCGTTACGAATTGCATTTACTTGTTCTTCAGTTAAATCTTTTACACGGATATCTTCACTGATACCTGTTTTTGCCAGAATCTGTTCAGCTGTTGTGCGACCGATTCCGTAAATATACGTTAATGACACTACGACGCGCTTGTCGCGTGGTAAGTCAACACCTGCAATACGAGCCATTTTACATTACACCTCCATTAGTTTCCTTGTCTTTGTTTGTGTTTTGGATTTTCGCAAATAACCATGACACGGCCTTTACGTTTGATAATGCGGCACTTATCGCATATTGGTTTGACAGATGGTCTTACTTTCATGCGTTTTCCTCCTTCAATTCACGACTATTTGTGTCGGAATGTGATACGCCCACGTGTTAAATCATATGGTGAAATTTCTACGGTAACACGATCCCCTGGTAAAATGCGGATGTAGTGCATACGGATTTTACCAGAAACGTGAGCCAATATTTCGTGCCCGTTTGCTAATTCCACCTTAAACATTGCATTTGGCAGAGTATCTTTTACAACTCCGTCAATTTCAATAACATCTTGCTTACCCATTATCTGGACGTTCCTCCTTATTTAATGTTGTGAGTATTTCATACCCGTTTTTTGTTATGACAATCGTATGTTCATAATGAGCTGATAAGCTTCCATCTTTTGAGATGACACCCCAGCCGTCCGCTAATACTTTTGTCTGTGGTCTGCCCGCAAGAACCATTGGTTCAATCGCAAGAGTCATTCCTTCTTTTAACAGAATACCATGACCTGCCGGGCCAAAATTTGGAACTGTCGGATCTTCATGGACAGAAGTTCCAATACCATGTCCTGCGTAATCGCGTGGAACAGAAAACCCATGACGATACACGAATTCTCCAATTGCATGCGATATGTCAGTTAAATGATTCCCAGCTTTTGCTTGTTTTAAACCTTCATACAAAGATTCTTCACTAATGTGCAATAGAGTTTGTACTTCTTTGCTTACATTACCAACAGCATACGTCCATGCTGAGTCTCCATGGTACCCATGATAACAGGCACCGATATCTACTGAAACAATGTCTCCGTCCTGTAATACTGTATCATCTGGGATACCATGTACAAGAACGTTATTTACAGAGACACATGTAGCTGCCGGGAATCCATACAGATTTTTGAATGATGGATACGCATCATGTTCCATAATTACATTTTCCACAATCTCATTAATCTGCTTTGTTGAGATTCCCGCTTTGATTGCATCTTTTACTGCTTGATGTGCCAAAGCTACAATCTTTCCAGCTTCTCTCATGTACTCAAGTTCATTATCTGCTTTTGTACGAATCATTTATTTCTCCAAAGCAGCTAATACATCAGCCCAAACTTTATCGATAGATTGTCCAGCATCAATATGTTCTACAATTCCTTTTTCGTCATAGTAATCTAAGACAGGAGCTGTCTGAGAGCTGTATTCTTCTAATCGAACTTTCAGGCTTTCTTCTGTATCGTCTTTACGTTGATACAATTCTCCACCACATTTATCACAAACACCTTCTACTTGAGAAGGATGATTTGTAATGTGATAGATTTCACCACATTCCTTGCATAAACGACGTCCTGTAACTCGTGATGCAAGTTCATTGAAATCAATTTCCATAGCAATGACTTTGTCAATTGCTAAATCTGTTCCCTGACTCAAAGCATCAAATGCTTTTGCCTGATCTAAAGTTCTTGGATATCCGTCCAATAAGAAACCATTTTTCTTATCTTCCAGTTTATCTAAATAACTTTTTACCATGTTGTTAACAACTTCATCAGGAACTAACAATCCTTTGTCCATGTAGCTTTGAGCTAAATTTCCTAGTTCTGTTTTATTACTGATTTCACTACGGAAGATATCTCCTGTAGAAATGTGGTTGACGTTGAATTTTTCAACAATCTTGGATGACATGGTACCTTTACCAGCACCAGGTCCTCCCATAATCAGAATATTCATACGAGTTCACCTTCTATCGTTGTAAGAAAGAACTGTAGGATTTTTGTGTTAATCTTCCTTCAATCTGTTTTACCGTTTCCATAGCTACACCAACAACGATGATGATACCAGTACCACCAATACCCATAGAGGATGGCAGATTTAATCCTGGAATTAATGGAAGCGCATGTGGTAATACAGCGACGAATGATAATCCAATTGATCCTAACACAGTGATTCTATTTAATACTTTATTAATATATTGTTTTGTTTCTGTTCCTGGACGAATTCCTGGAATATAAGTTCCACTTTTTCCAAGATTTTCAGCTATTTTTTCAGGATCAATCTGTAAGTGCGTGTAGAAGAATGTGAATGCGATCGTTAATACCACATAGATAACCAAACTCACTGGAGTTCTCATACCTAGGAAATATTCAACCGTATTAACCCATTCTGCTGCCGTAAACATACGAATGATCTGTAAAGGTGCTACCATAATTGCAGAAGCAAAGATTACTGGAATAACACTTGCACTATTGATTTTCAAAGGAAGATATGTCATATCTTTCTTTCTTGCAGCAACAGTACTACTTGTGTATTGGATAGGAATCTTACGTTCAGCAGTTTGCATCCAAACAACGAATACAATAATGAATAGGTAAGCAATGATATATAATGCAAACATCAGTATGCCGTTAAATGTAGCGGAACTGCTGCTTGTATCAACCATTGTCTGCCATGCACTAGAGAACTGATGAGGCAGACGAGCGATAATACCAGCTGCAATCAGCATGGAAACACCATTACCGATTCCCTTCATTGATATTCTATCACCGATCCATAACAGGAACATACTACCAGCAGTTAATATTGTAGCAATATATAAGATGCTGGAAATGGAGCTTCCATTTATAATCAACGTGGAATATTGTTTTGAAAAGCCATAAACCATAGTTGATGCCTGGAAGAACCCTAATACAACAGCTAGATAACGTGTATATTTATCAATCTGTTTTCTGCCAGTTGCCCCACCCTTAGATAATTCAGTTAGAGCAGGAATAACATCCATAGAAAGCAACTGGATGATGATGGAAGCAGTAATGTATGGACCAACACCTAACGCAAAGATAGAAAGTTGTTCCAAACCGCCACCACCAAGCAGGTTAATCATAGCAAATAGGGAGTTGTCTTGCAATCCTGCAACCAGTTCTTTTGTATCTACGCCAGGAACTGTAATTGCAGTTCCAAAACGGAAGATAAATAACATTGCAAGAGTAAAGAGAATTCTTTTACGAATCTCTTTATTCTTCAACATGCCCTTTAAGGTGCTAAACATATTAGATGACCTCTGCTTTTCCGCCTGCTTGCTCAATTGTAGCTAAAGCTGATTTAGAGAATTTGTTAGCTTTAACAGTTAATTTCTTTTCTAATTCACCTTCACCTAAAATCTTAATTCCATCTAATTCTTTTCTAACTAATCCGCTTTCGATCAGCAATTCTGGAGTTACTTCTGTACCATCTTCAAAGCAGTTCAGACTAGCAACATTTACGATTGCGAATACTTTACGGTTGAAGTTTGTGAATCCTCTCTTTGGTAAACGTCTAGCTAAAGTAGTCTGTCCACCTTCAAAACCTAAACGAACTCCTCCGCCTGATCTTGCGTTCTGACCTTTATTACCTTTACCAGCAGTTTTACCATTGCCAGAACCGTGTCCACGTCCAATACGTTTCTTACTTGTTCTAGCACCTTCTGTATAAGTCATTTCATGTAATTTCATGTTTAATTCCTCCTATTAACCGCGAATTTCTTCTGGTTTTTTACCACGGAGACGAGCAATATCTTCGATCGTTTTCAGATCTTTCAATGCTGCAATCGTAGCACGCACCATGTTAATTGGCGTACGGCTTCCTAAACATTTAGAAAGAATATCGTTGATACCTGCAAGTTCTAATACTGCACGAACAGGTCCACCAGCGATAACTCCGGTACCTTCAGAAGCAGGGCGAAGGAAGATTTCTCCAGCACCATATCTACCAGTGATTTCATGAGGAATTGTTGTTCCAACAATAGGCACTGTGAAGACATTTTTCTTAGCATCTTCGATTGCTTTCTTGATAGCATCAGGAACTTCGTTTGCTTTTCCCGTACCAAAGCCTACACGGCCTTTTTTATCACCGATAACAACTAAGGCAGCAAAACGGAAACGACGTCCACCTTTTACTACTTTTGTTACACGGTTAATGGTTACAACGCGTTCTTCAAATTCTTTTTCAGCATCGCGATTTCTTCTTGGTTTACGTTCCATTCGCATAACCTCCTAAAATTTCAATCCGGCTTCTCTAGCCGCATCAGCTAATGCTTTTACTCTACCTGTGTATACATATCCACCACGGTCGAATACAACATTTGTGATGTTTGCTGCTAAAGCACGTTTAGCGATTTCAGCACCAACTGTTTTTGCAGCTTCTACATTACCACCGTTAGCAAGTTTCATATCAACACTGCTAGCAGCTACTAAAGTTTTTCCATTAACGTCGTCAATGATCTGCGCATGAATGTGCGTATTTGAACGGAAAACGTTCAGGCGGGGACATTCAGGAGTACCACTGATTTTGGTACGAACACGTACGTGACGACGAAGACGTTCGTCATTTCTAGATACTTTCTTAAGCATTGTTCAATTTCTCCTTTCCCACTATTTCTTACCTGCTGTTTTACCTTCCTTACGACGGACATGTTCGCCTTTATAGCGAATACCTTTTCCTTTGTAAGGTTCTGGTTTTCTTACAGCACGTACATTTGCAGCGAATTCACCAACACGTTGTTTGTCAATTCCTGTTACTTTGATATCAGTTGCAGAAGGACATTCAACTTTTAATCCTTCTTCAATTTCAAATTCAATAGGGTGAGAATAACCAACATTTAATGTTAATTTTTTACCACTTACAGCAGCACGGAAACCAATACCAACCAATTCCAAATCTTTTGTGAATTCGTTAGTTACACCTTCTACCATGTTGTTTAACAAAGCACGAGTTGTTCCATGTAACTGTTTTGTGTGTTTCTGCTCGTTTGGACGAGTTACTGTTAATACTTCCCCATCTAACTGGATTCCCAGATTAGGGTTAAATTGACGAGTTAAAGTTCCTTTAGGACCTTTAACAGTCACCTCATTCCCTTCAGCGATTGTTACTTCAACGCCTGCAGGAATGGTAATCGCTTTATTACCGATACGTGACATTTTCTTACCTCCGTATAATTACACTCTTACCAAACGTAGGCGATTACTTCACCGCCAACATGTTTAGCTTTAGCTTCTTTGTCAGTCATCAGACCGTGAGATGTTGAGATAATTGCAATACCTAATCCGTTTAATACACGAGGGATGCTATCCACTTTTGCATAAACACGTAAACCAGGTTTAGAAATTCTCTTTAATCCACTGATTACTTTTTCGTTATTTGGTCCATATTTCAATGTGATTGTGATAGTTTTCTTTGTATCTCCATCAACACTGTAATCTGTGATGAACCCTTCATTCTTTAAAATCTTTGCGATATCTTTCTTTTCTTTATTTGCAGGAATTTCTACTGTTTCGTGACGAGCTTGAACTGCGTTACGAATTCTAGTAAGCATATCTGCAATCGGATCTGTCATTATCATCATGACTGTATTCCTCCTATCTGATTACCAACTTGCCTTTTTTACGCCCGGGATCTGGCCTTTATAAGCTAGTTCGCGGAAGCAAATACGGCATAGTTTGTATTTACGTAAAACTGAGTGAGGACGGCCACAACGTTCACAACGTGTGTACTCACGCACTTGGAACTTTTGAGGACGT
This sequence comes from Absiella sp. AM09-50, assembly GCF_003433845.1. Classification (NCBI taxonomy): domain Bacteria; kingdom Bacillati; phylum Bacillota; class Erysipelotrichia; order Erysipelotrichales; family Erysipelotrichaceae; genus Amedibacterium; species Absiella sp. AM09-50. The sequence continues at coordinate 15,640 of NZ_QVFI01000008.1, read as the reverse complement.
TTTGATTTGTTAATCATTGATTTTTTTGCCATATTTTAAGTCCTCCCTATTTTTTGAAAGGCATACCTAATTCTTCAAGTAGTGCCTTTGCTTCTTCGTTTGTTTTTGCGCTAGTAACGATAACTACGTCCATACCACGTACTTTGTTTACTTTATCGTAATTGATTTCTGGGAAGATCAACTGTTCTTTTACACCTAAAGTGTAATTTCCACGACCATCAAATGATGTAGCTGATACTCCACGGAAGTCACGTACACGTGGCAAAGAGATGTTCATAAGTTTATCTAAGAAATCATACATCTTTTCTTTTCTTAAAGTAACCTTACATCCAATTGGCATACCTTCACGTAATTTGAAGTTTGCAATTGATTTTTTTGCTCTTGTGATAACAGGCTGCTGACCAGTAATCTGTGCTAATTCAGCAACTGCTTCATCTAACAATTTAGGGTTAGCGATTGCTTCACCAATACCCATATTAATAACGATTTTTTCTACAGCAGGAACTTCCATAACTGATTTGTAGTTGAATTTTTTCATCAAGCTAGGTACTACTTCCTCTGTGTATCTTTTATTTAGGCGGTTCATCTTTTAACCTCCCCTACTTAACAGTAGCGCCAGTCTTTTTGTAGACGCGCACTTTTTCTGTATTGCCTTTTTTGTCAGTTTCGAATTTGAATCCGATACGACTAGCTTTTTTAGCTTTTGAATCGTAAGCCATAACATTAGATACATGGATAGGAGCTTCCTTCTCAATGATTCCACCGTCTGGATTCTGCTGAGTTGGTTTCAGGTGTTTTTTCACCATGTTAACTCCTTCTACGATTACTTTGTTTTCTTTAGGGAAAACTTTAATTACTTCAGCTACAGTGCCCTTGTAAGCACCTGTAATAACCTGAACTTTATCACCTTTTTTGATTTTCACAAAGACACCTCCTTATAGTACTTCTGGTGCCAAAGACACGATTTTCATGAAGTCTTTGTCACGAAGTTCTCTTGCCACAGGTCCAAAAATACGTGTACCACGTGGTGTTTTGTCATCCTTAATTAGGACAACTGCATTGTCATCAAATTTGATGTATGTTCCGTTGTCACGGCGAACCCCACGTTTTGTACGTACGATAACACCTTTTACAACGTCACCTTTTTTTACAGTTCCACCAGGAGCAGCCTGCTTAACAGCACAGACAACGATATCCCCGATGTTTGAAAACTTTCTAACGCTTCCACCTAAACAACGGATAACTAATACTTCTTTAGCACCTGTGTTGTCAGCGACGCGTAATCTACTTTCATTCTGGATCATGAATGTCTACCTCCTAGCGCCTACAGCTGTACAGCTTTTTCAACGATTTTAACTAGACGGAAACGTTTAGTTGCAGATAATGGACGAGTTTCCATAATTTCTACTCTATCTCCGATTCTAGCTTCATTGTTTTCGTCATGAGCTTTAAATTTCTTAGAATATTTTACACGTTTACCATATAATGGGTGTGTTTTCTTAGTTTCAACTACAACAGTAATTGTTTTATCCATTTTATCGGAAACTACTGTTCCACGATATACTTTACGGTTAGATCTTTCCATAACTTAGTGATCCTCCTTAATCCTGGTTACTAAGCTCACGCTCAGTCAACACGGTCTTCATACGGGCAATATCCTTTTTCACAGTTTTTAAACGAGCTGTGTCGGATAACTGTCCAGTTGCTTGTTGGAAACGAAGATTAAAAAGTTCATCTTTAAGCGCTTCGATCTCTTGTAAAATTTCTGTGTTGCTTTTTTCTCTGATCTCTTTCGCTAACATAATTACTTCTCTCCTTTTCTAACAACGAATTTCGTTTTAACTGGTAACTTGTGAGAAGCCAGACGGAATGCTTCACGTGCTACTTCTTCATCTACACCAGCAATTTCAAACATTACACGGCCTGGTTTAACTACTGCTACCCATCCTTCAGGAGCACCTTTACCAGAACCCATACGTACTTCAAGAGGTTTTTTCGTAACTGCCAAGTGAGGGAAGATACGAATCCAAACTTTACCACCACGTTTCATATAACGTGTCATGGCAATACGAGCTGCTTCGATCTGGCGGTTAGTAATATAAGCACCAGTATCAGCTACTAAACCATATTCACCAAAAGATACGTCACGACCAGCTTTAGCACGTCCTTCGTAACTTAAACGGTGAGGTCTTCTATATTTTGTTCTCTTAGGCATTAACATAATTTAGTTTCCTCCTTCCGCGTTGTTTTTAGGAGCCTGGCTCGCGTTTTCCTTTGCTGCATTAGCATCATTTCTGTTATTGTTTCTACGGTTTCCACGACGATTGTTTCTACGACGATCGTTCATGTTGTTCTTTGGTGCTTCTGGTTCAGTTACCATCTGTCCAGGTAATACTTCACCACGGCAGATCCAAACTTTAACACCTAAACGTCCGTAAGTTGTACTAGCTTCTTCCCAAGCATAATCGATATCAGCACGTAATGTATGCAAAGGAACTACACCTTCAGAGTAACCTTCAGTACGAGCCATATCAGCTCCTCCTAAACGTCCACTAACTGCAGTTTTGATACCTTTAGCACCAGCACGCATTGTTCTCTGGATTGCTTTTTTCTGAGCAGTACGGAAGCTTGCACGCTGTTCTAACTGATCAGCAATGCTTCTTGCTACTAACTTAGCATCTAAATCAGGGTTGGCAATTTCTAGCACTTTAATGTAGATGTTCTTGCCACCAGTCATTTTTTCTAATTTTTTCTTTAAACCTTCGATATTTTCACCGTTCTGTCCAATGACAACGCCTGGACGAGCTGTACGGATCATAATTTCAACACGGTTTTTAGAACGTTCAATTTCGATTCTTGAAACGCTTGCTGCTTTTAATTCAGCAAACAGGAATTCACGAATTTTTACATCTTCTAGCAATAAATCGGCATAATCCTTGTCAGCGTACCATCTTGACTCCCAGTCACGAATGACACCAACACGTAATCCGATCGGACTAACTTTCTGTCCCATGGGCTACCTCCTTAATCACGCTCGTCAACCACAACTGTAATGTGGCTGGTGCGTTTGTGGATTGCACTTGCAGATCCTTTAGCACGTGGCATAAAACGCTTTAAAGTTACACCTTCATTAGCGTAGCATGCTTTCACGTATAATTTTTCTTCATCCATATCATTGTTATTTACTGCGTTAGCTACTGCAGATTTCAACACTTTTCCGATTGCTTCAGCAGCAACGTTTGGTGTGAATTTTAAGATTGCAGCTGCTTCAGCAGCATCTTTCCCACGAATTAAATCGATAACAATACGAGCTTTTCTAGGTGGGATACGTAATGTTTTTGCTGTTGCTTTTACTTCCATTTTAACGTTTCCTCCTTATCGTTTTGCTTTCTTGTCATCATCGCCATGCCCACCATATTTGCGGGTTGGCACAAATTCACCAAGTTTGTGACCTACCATGTCTTCTGTAACATAAACAGGTAAGTGTTCTTTACCATTGTAAACGGCAAATGTATGTTCCACAAACTGAGGGAAAATCGTTGAACGACGTGACCAAGTTTTAATAACTTCTTTTTTGCCAGCTGCATTCAATGCTTCCACTTTTTTCATTAAGTGGTCATCACAGAATGGGCCTTTTTTCAAACTACGACTCATTTTTCATTTCCTCCTTTGCCTATTTGCCATTACGACGACGAACGATTAATTTCGTTGAAGCTTTCTTAGTGTTACGAGTCTTGACACCCATAGCTTTCTTGCCCCATGGAGTCATTGGAGATTTACGTCCTACAGGAGTACGTCCTTCACCACCACCATGAGGGTGATCGTTAGGGTTCATAACAGAACCACGAACTGTTGGGCGAACACCTTTCCAACGCATACGTCCAGCTTTACCATAGTTAACCAGACTGTGGTCTTCGTTACCTACGATACCGATTGTAGCACGGCAATTAGACAAAATCTTACGAACTTCACCAGAAGCTAAACGAACAGTAGCGTATTTTTCTTCAATACCCAAAATCTGTGCGCTAGTTCCAGCAGAACGAGCTAACTGTCCACCTTTACCAGGTTTTAATTCAATGTTGTGAATGAAAGTTCCTTCTGGGATATCTTTCAATTCTAATGCGTTACCAACTTTGATATCAGCACCTTTACCAGATACAACTGTTGTTCCAACAGTTAATCCTTTAGGAGCGATAATGTAACGTTTTTCACCATCTGCATAATTCAACAATGCGATATTTGCAGATCGGTTTGGATCGTATTCAATCGTTGCAACTTTAGCAGGGATACCATCTTTATTTCTCTTGAAATCGATGATACGGTAGCTTCTCTTGTGTCCGCCACCCTGGTGACGAGTTGTAATACGTCCGTTGTTGTTACGTCCACCTTTACTTTTCAAAGGGGCTAACAAACTTTTTTCTGGCTTGTCGCAAGTGATTTCGTCACGTGACAAGCTTGTCATTCCACGACGACCTGGAGTGGTCGGTTTATACTTCTTAATTGGCATTTGTCAATTTCCTCCTTACGCAATATTTATTCAGGAAATAGCGTGCTTCTTCCTGATCTTACTTAGCTTCTTCGTCAGAGCCAAATAAATCGATGTCCTGTCCTTTAGCGATTTTCACATATGCTTTACGAACAGCTTTTGTTTTACCAACGTATCTACCCATTCTTTTTTCTTTAGGTTTTACGTTAACGATATTTACATTTTCAACATCTACACCGAAGATTTTTTCTACGGCCTGTTTTACAAGAACTTTGTTAGTTCCTTTTTTAACTTCAAATGTTACCACATTGTTTTCGTCCATGTATCTCATTGTCTTTTCAGTAATGATTGGGCGAACGATAATATCTTTATAGTTATCCATTATGCAAGTGCCTCCTCAACATCTTTTACAGCAGCTTCTGTAAAGACGATTTTGTTAGCATTTACGATATCGTAAACATTAATTCCATCAGCAGTCAACATCATCATTGTTGGGATGTTTCTCATGCTCAAGAATGCATTTTCAAAATCTTCACCTTCAGATACTACAAATAATGTTTTCTTAGGTGCGTTGATGTTAGCGATAATTTCATTGAAAGCTTTTGTCTTAGGAGCTTCTAATTCAAATTTATCTACAACGCTCATTGCGTTTTCAGCAACTTTTTCAGATAATACTGATTTTAATGCCAAACGACGAACTTTTTTGTTCAGTTTGTAGCTGTAGCTTCTAGGAGTTGGTCCGAATACGATACCTCCGCCTCTCCACTGTGTAGCACGGATAGAACCCTGACGAGCACGTCCAGTTCCTTTCTGACGCCATGGTTTACGTCCACCACCACGTACTTCTGTACGAGTCTTAGTGTCGTGAGTTCCCTGACGAGTTGATGCACGCTGCATTACGATAGCATCGAAAATACATTGCTGATTTGGCTCGATGCCAAATACTGAATCGGCAAGAGTGATTTCGTGTAACTCTTGACCAGTTTGGCTTAATACGACCATCTTAGGCATCTTTTATTCCTCCTCTTTCGTGTAATCTACTAAAGTTACAGGTTCGCTGTTTCCTTTAGAAGTTTTTGCAGAACGTACCATTACCAATCCACGTTTTGGTCCAGGCACATTTCCTTTGATCAATAAGTAATTGTTTTCAACATCAACCTTAATAACTGTAAGGTTTTTGTTAGTGGTTCTGTATCCACCTTCTTGACCAGCCATAACTGTTCCCTTTAAGATTTTACCCTGTCTAGAAGTAATACCGTTTGTAGCAAGAGAACCGATGTGTCTGTGGTGTCCTGAACCGTGGCTCTTAGGACCAATTTTCGCATTGTTACGAACGATTGTACCCATGAACCCTTTACCTTTGCTGGTTCCGATTACGTCAACTGTTTCTCCAGCAGCGAAGATGTCTACTTTAACTTCATCGCCTAAATTCATTTCAGCAAATTCACTGTTGCGAACTTCTTTCATGAATCTTTTTGGAGCTGTATTTGCTTTCGCAGCGTGACCAGTGTTTGGTTTTGTACTGCGTGTTTCTTTAATGTCTTCAAAACCTAACTGAACAGCTTCGTATCCATCGTTTTCCACTGTCTTTTTCTGTAATACAACATTTGGGCAAGCTTCTACTACTGTGACTGGAATTAAAGTTCCGTCTTCAGTAAAAACCTGAGTCATACCAAGTTTACGTCCTAGAATACCTTTCATGATGTCACCTCCATTACAGCTTAATTTCGATGTCCACACCACTTGGCAGTTCCAGACGGCTCAGTGAGTCGATTGTTTCTGCTGTAGGTCCGACGATCTCAATTAAACGTTTGTGAGTTCTGATCTCGAATTGTTCACGAGAATCTTTGTACTTGTGTACCGCACGCAGGATAGTTACTACCTGCTTTTCAGTTGGAAGAGGTACAGGTCCAACAATTTTTTTAGCACCGTGAGCTTGTGCTGCCTGAACGATCTTTTCTGCTGATGCATCTAAGATTCTGTGTTCGTAGGCTTTTAAGCGAATTCTTACGCTATTTTTCTTTGCCATGAAATAATCTCCTTTCGTCTATATAGATTATAGACTCGCTCGATGCGAATTCCCTGACCGGCTGTTCATGACAACGCCTTTCAGTGGGTCAGCAACCTCGCATGTCCTCGCGGTCGTGATAATATTTTAACACATGCACACCTTGATTACAACCCCTAAAATAGGCTTTTTTTTGTGAATTTCCTTTATTTTATCAGCTTTTTTATTGTTTCTCTATTTTTATATATTTCATGGTTTTCTGTATACGCTTACATTTATTTTTGCGATAAAATTGCATAAAAAAATAGAAAAAATATGATGATTTCTTCTATTTTAGTCATCTATAGTTCGTGAAAATGTGGCTCCATACGCTCATATGTGCAAAACTTAGTAAACCCTAATCTTTTTAATTCTTTTCTCATCTCTTTAATATGATATCCTACATGCTCCTCTTTATGTGTATCACTTCCAAACGTAATGATTTCTCCCCCTAATTGTTTATAAAGTAACAGGATATCTTTACATGGAGTAAAATCTGATAAACCATAACGTTCATTGCTAGTGTTTATTTCAATACCCTTTCCATCCTTAATAGCAAGCTTTAATATCTTCTCCAATATATCTTTTGTTTCTTTATAAGGGTAAACTCCCTCAAGATCATCGCGTTTGATTGCATCCAGATGCCCTAACACACTATAATTCTTATATTTATGCATTACTTGATAAATTTCTTCATAATAGGCCAGATTATATTCTTTTTGTGTTTTCCCTTTCTGAAAATCCTGTGTCCAAAATTCCATATCATTAATCTGATGGCAGGATAATATAACAAAATCAAAATCATTGCGATAAAAGTCCTGTTGATATTGTTCAATTGTATGTGTTTGTATTCCATATTCAATTCCAAATTTTATTTTTATTTGATTTTGATACTTTCCTTTACATCTTAAAAACTCATCATGATAATCCTTATAAAAATCAGAATCATAGCTTTTAACTCCATGATCCACATGCTCAGTAAAACATATTTCATCTAAACCTATGGTAATTGCTTTTTGTATTATATCTTCCATAGGATATGTAGAGTCATCACTAAAACTTGAGTGTATATGATAGTCAGCAAGCATATAACTTTCCTCCCTTACAAAAAGAAACAGGCGCCCTGTTTCTTATTTCAAATATTTCTTCAATTCCTGTGCTGGTGTTGTATCTTCCCATTTTACATTTAAATCATCTCTTCCAAAATGCCCATATGCGGCAAGTTGTTTATACTGAGGTTTTCTTAAATCTAAAGTTTTTATAATTGCGGTAGGACGTAAATCAAATTCTTTTCTAACAATTTCTGCAATTTCTTCATCTTTTAATTTTCCTGTGCCAAAGGTATCTACAAGAATACTTACAGGATGTGCAATACCAATTGCATATGCAAGTTGAATTTCGCATCGTTTAGCCAAGCCTGCAGCAACAATATTTTTTGCGACATAACGAGCGGCATAAGCAGCACTACGGTCTACTTTTGTAGGATCCTTTCCAGAAAATGCTCCACCACCATGACGTGCCATACCACCATATGTATCTACAATTATTTTTCTTCCTGTTAAACCACTATCCCCTTGAGGTCCACCTATTACAAAGCGTCCTGTTGGATTGATATAAATCTTTGTATCTTCATCTATCATTTTAGGATCTATGATGACATCTATCACATACTCCTTTAAATCTTTACGAATTGTATCTAAAGAAACTGTATCGGAATGTTGTGTTGAAATAACGATTGTATCTACACGTATAGGTTTATCATCAATATATTCCACCGTAACCTGTGTTTTCCCATCAGGACGAAGATAGTCTACAATTCCATCCTTACGAATTTTTGTCAACTGTTTAGCAAGTCTGTGGGCAAGGGAAATAGACATTGGCATATATTCAGGTGTTTCATCGCAGGCATATCCAAACATCATTCCCTGATCCCCTGCGCCATTGTTTTCTTCTCCGCCTTCTTTTGTTTCTAGAGAGTGATCAACACCCATGGCAATATCAGAAGACTGTTCATCAATTGAAGTTAAAACAGAACAAGTCGTTCCATCAAAGCCATATTTCGCTCTATCATATCCAATTTCCAAAATCGTATTTCTTGCGATACTTGGAATGTCAACGTAACAATTTGTAGATATTTCTCCCATGATCATCACCATACCCGTTGTACAGCATGTTTCACAAGCAACTCGTGCCATTGGATCTTTTTCTAAAATTGCATCTAATACTGCATCTGAAATCTGATCACATATTTTATCAGGATGTCCTTCTGTTACAGACTCAGAAGTAAAAAATTGTCTATTTAGCATATTTATTATTTCCTTTCTCATGTTCCACTATATTATCGTTCATTCTAGTTCATAAAACAAGATTTAATATAAATGATTTCATGAATTCATGAAAAAAAGATTTACCCATTTTCTTGTTCATATGGGCAAATCTTTATAATTACGCTGTTTTTTCTTTGTTTAAATGCAGACGCTCAACTAAAATTGGCACAACAATCATTCCGACTATCGTTGTTGCAATCATATATGGCGCATTGTATATAATGGAACCCCACCATGTTGTTTCCCATACAATCACACCACCAATGGTATGACTTGCAAAACGCAGGAAATTGGTAATTAGAATTCCAGAATAGAAATACTTATAGTTTGGAAATAAGCTAGCCAAACCATATACACTAAATGCGATTAAGTAATCCATTAGGAATCCCAATAACTGTGGAATATACATTGGACCTGTCACAAACTGAATCAATACAGAAACAAGTCCAACGATGGTTCCTTTGATCCATCCTAAATGATAACTGCAAACGATCAACGCAATTGTCGATACGCCAATAGAACCACCATTTGGCATCTTCAAGAAAGGAATCATATTTGTAAAATAATCAAGCACCATGAATAATGCAGCATAAAATGCCATATAAACCAACTCTAATGTTGTCAATTTTTTCATAAAAAAACACCTCCGTGAGGCGTAAGTCAACAAATCTAAGAATTCATAGATCTGACTCCCTACGCTAGTATTAACTAGATCAGGTCATAAGGGTGTTTCTCAGCCCGAAGGCACCCCTGTCATGACGTTATTTATTATACACACTTTATCTGAAATTGCAATAGATGTAAAAAAAGCATCAGTCATAGACCAATGCTTTTCATCATAAGTTTAAATTACTCGATGATTTCAGTAACGTTACCTGAACCTACTGTACGTCCACCTTCACGGATAGAGAATTTAGTGTTGTTTTCGATAGCGATTGGAGCAATCAATTCAACAGTCATTTCTACGTTATCTCCAGGCATACACATATCAGTTCCTTCTGGTAATGTGATAACACCAGTTACGTCAGTTGTACGGAAGTAGAACTGAGGACGGTAGTTAGATACGAATGGAGTGTGACGTCCACCTTCATCTTTGCTCAATACATAAACCTGAGCTTTGAATTTTGTGTGAGGGTGTACTGTTCCTGGTTTAGCAAGAACCTGTCCACGCTGGATTTCATCACGGTTGATACCACGTAACAATGCACCAATGTTGTCACCTGATTCAGCATATTCCAACTGTTTACGGAACATTTCCAATCCAGTGATAACTGTTTTACGAGTGTCGTGGATACCAACGATTTCAACTTCTTCACCCATCTTAACAACACCACGTTCAACACGGCCAGTAGCAACTGTACCACGTCCTGTGATAGTCATAACGTCTTCTACAGACATCAAGAATGGTTTATCAGTGTCACGAACTGGATCTGGGATATATTCGTCAACAGCATCCATTAATTCGTGGATAGCACCAACATATTTAGGATCTCCTTCAAGAGCCTTCAATGCAGAACCACGGATAACTGGAGCGTTATCTCCGTCGAATCCGTATTCGCTTAATAATTCACGAACTTCCATTTCAACAAGGTCGATTAATTCTTCATCATCAACCATGTCGCATTTGTTCAAGAATACAACGATGTAAGGAACACCTACCTGACGAGCAAGTAAGATGTGCTCACGAGTCTGAGGCATAGGACCATCAGATGCAGCAACTACAAGGATAGCACCATCCATCTGAGCAGCACCAGTGATCATGTTCTTAACGTAGTCAGCGTGACCTGGGCAGTCAACGTGTGCATAGTGACGTTTGTCTGTCTGATACTCAACGTGAGCAGTGTTAATTGTGATACCACGTTCTTTTTCTTCTGGAGCACCATCGATTGCATCGTAAGCTTTTGCTTCAGCCATACCGTCTTTTGCAAGTACGTTTGTGATTGCAGCAGTTAAAGTTGTTTTACCGTGGTCAACGTGTCCGATAGTTCCAATGTTAACATGTGTTTTGGAACGGTCAAATTTTTCTTTAGCCATTTTAATTTTCCTCCTAATTTATAGTTTTCATGTATATTCTAATTCAAAGTTTTTATAAAAGCAACAATTAATTTTCAGAACTGTTGTTTTTAACGATTTTTTCTGCAATACTCTTAGGAACTTCGCTATAATGATCGAATTTCATAGAGTAATTTCCACGTCCCTGAGTGAATGAACGAAGGTCAGTTACATAACCAAACATTTCAGATAATGGGATGTGTGCCTTAACAATGATCGCATTTCCTCTTTCTTCCTGGTCAATGATTGCACCACGACGAGAACTTACGTCACCCATAACGCTACCTAAATATTCATTAGGTGCAGTTACTTCAACTTCCATAACTGGTTCTAGGATAACTGGTTTACATTTCTTAGCAGCAGCTTTTAAAGCCATAGATGCAGCAATCTTATAAGCCATTTCACTAGAATCGACATCATGGTAAGATCCATCAAACAATGTAGCTTTGATATCGATTACTGGGTAACCAGCGATGATACCATTCTGCAATGCATCTTCCAGACCTTCAGCAGTTGGTTTGATATATTCACGAGGAACACTACCACCAACAGTTGCGTCAACGAATTCAAATCCTTTACCTTCTTCTTGAGGCTCAAATTTGATCCATACGTGACCATACTGACCACGTCCACCAGACTGTTTGATGTATTTTCCTTCACAATCAGCAGCTTCACGAATTGTTTCACGGTAAGCAACCATTGGCTGACCAACGTTAGCTTCTACCTTAAATTCACGACGCAGACGGTCAACGATAATATCCAGGTGAAGTTCACCAACACCAGCGATAATTGTCTGACCTGTTTCCTGATCAGTGTAAGTTTTGAATGTAGGGTCTTCTTCTGCAAGTTTTGCAAGAGCAAGTCCCATTTTATCCTGGTCAGCTTTTGTTTTTGGTTCCAGAGATAATTCAATAACTGGTTCTGGGAATTCCATGCTTTCCAGTACAACAGGATGATCTTCAGCACACAGAGAATCTCCGGTAGTAGTTACCTTTAAACCTACTGCTGCAGCAATATCACCTGCATAAACTTCTTCGATTTCTTTACGAGAGTTTGCATGCATCTGTACGATACGTCCAAAACGTTCTCTCTTACCTTTTGTTGAGTTTAAGATATAACTTCCTGATTTTGCAGTACCTGAGTATACACGGAAGTATGATAACTTACCAACGAATGGGTCAGTAGCAATTTTGAATGCCAATGCAGAGAATGGTTCTTCATCACTTGCATGACGTTCTACTTCTGTACCATCTTCCAAAGTACCCTTAATTGCAGGAATATCTAATGGAGAAGGCAAGTAGTCAACAACTGCATCCAGAACCATCTGAACACCTTTGTTCTTGTATGCTGATCCACATAATACAGGGAAGAAATCACCAGCACAAACAGCAATACGTAATACACGTTTGATTTCGTCAATGCTTGGTTCTTCACCTTCTAATACCTGCATCATGAATTCTTCGTCGTAATCTGCAAGGTATTCCAGCAGTTTACCACGATATTCTTCACACAGGTCTTTTAAATCTTCAGGTACTTCAGAAATCTGAATTTCTGTACCTAAATCATTTGTATAAATTTCAGCTTTACGTTCAATGATATCTACGATACCAGTGAATGTTGATTCTGCACCGATTGGCAACTGAATAGGGCAGCTCTTAGCACCTAAACGATCAACGATTGTTCTACAGCTCATCAAGAAGTCAGCACCAGTTGCATCCATCTTGTTACAGAATACGATTCTTGGAACACCATAAGTTGTTGCCTGACGCCAAACAGTTTCTGTCTGAGGTTCTACACCAGCTTTTGCATCCAATACAGTTACCGCACCATCTAATACACGCAGAGAACGTTCAACTTCTACAGTGAAGTCAACGTGGCCCGGAGTATCGATAATGTTGATACGGTGACCTTTCCATGCTGCAGTTGTTGCAGCAGATGTAATCGTAATACCACGTTCCTGTTCCTGTGCCATCCAGTCCATTGTTGAAGCTCCATCATGAGTTTCACCAATTTTGTGGTTAACACCTGTATAATACAGGATACGTTCTGTTGTTGTTGTTTTACCAGCATCGATATGAGCCATGATACCAATGTTACGAGTCTTTTCTAATGAATATTGACGTGGCATAATGGATCTCCTTTCTTACCAGCGGTAGTGAGCAAATGCTTTATTAGCTTCTGCCATTTTGTGAGTGTCTTCACGTTTTTTAACAGATGCTCCAGTTCCATTAGCAGCATCCATAATTTCTGCAGCTAATCTTTGCTCCATTGTCTTTTCGTTTCTTAAACGTGCGTAGTTAACGATCCAACGAAGACCTAATGTCAAACGTCTTTCAGCAGATACTTCTACTGGGACCTGGTAGTTAGCACCACCAACACGACGAACTTTTAGTTCTAACAATGGCATAACGTTTTCTAATGCTTTTTCGAAAACTTCCATTGGTTTTTCATTTGTTTTTACTTCAATAATATCAAACGCATTGTAAAGGATCTTCTGAGCAACCCCTCTTTTACCATCAATCATGATTTTGTTGATTAAACGAGTAACCAGCTTGGAGTTGTAAATTGGATCAACTAATACATCACGTTTCGCTACATGTCCTTTTCTAGGCATTCTTATTTCCTCCTTTCACAATTGACTATTTCTTTTTAGCTTCTTTTGGTTTTTTAGCACCGTACAGAGAACGACTCTGATTACGGTTTGCCACACCAGCACAGTCCAATGTACCACGAATAATATGGTAACGAACACCTGGCAGGTCCTTAACACGTCCTCCACGAATCATAACAACACTGTGTTCCTGTAAGTTATGACCGATACCTGGAATATAAGCTGTAACTTCCATTCCATTACTTAAACGAACACGGGCATATTTACGTAACGCAGAGTTTGGTTTCTTAGGTGTCATTGTTCCGACACGTGTACAAACACCACGTTTCTGAGGTGCGCTTAAGTTAGTAGGGCGTCTCTTTAAGGAGTTATATCCTCTATTCAGAGCTGGTGACTTAGAAAGCTTCACGCTCTGTTCACGACCTTTACGAATTAATTGGTTAATTGTTGGCATAATGTCCTCCTTTCACAAACACACATTTCCGGGTGTGTCATTTTGAAGTGTAAATTAAGTTCCCACTTCGGGGAACCCTAAAAATCCACTTGCTTATCAATGATAAATCATATGACAGCCTATTGTCAACACTTTTTTTTATTTTCTTTTTGATTTTATCAAATTATCTGTTTTTTATCATTAAATTAGTTAAAAAAGTCCATAAAACAAAGAAAAAACTATGCTGAATAGCAAATGTTATCCTACATAGTTTCTAACTGCTCATTATGTTTATTCATAAATTCAAAGATTGGTAAAAAGCCAAGTAGACTTCCAAACATAAACGGAATTATCCATCCTAAACTTAAATCATAAAAAGGAAGATGATGTACTGCATTGGATATAAAAGCAATTTGAATGCCTGCACTATCCAGACCATTGATAAATGAAGCAGCAAAAGTAAACAACATTCCTAGAATATACACAGACCTTTTTGTTTTAATCAATTTTTTACAAAAAGATAAAAGTATCAATGAAACAGTCACCGGATAGATCATAATCAGAATTGGCAAGCTGATTTCGATTAACTGGCTTAAGCCAACATTAGAAATGATAAAGCTAAATACGCAAACAATTGCGGCAATTTTCTTATAAGAAATATTTGGAAGGATAGTATGAAAGTAATCAGAAAATGAAGTAGTTAATCCTATGGAGGTTGTTAAACAAGCAAATAATACAGCTATCCCTAAAATAACGCCTCCCACACCGCCAAATAAATGACTTGTTACTGAATGTAATAATGCGCCACCATTATCAAAAGGTATCATTGTTCTTGCCCCTACATAAGTTAGCATAAAGTAGACAACAGCAAGAAAGAAAGCAGCTCCTAAACCTGATAATATTGTATATTTTGCAATATTCTTTTTCTCTTTTATACCATAGTTTTTAATAGCATTAATCACAATGATTGCAAATGCTAAACCAGCAGGGCCATCTAATGCATTATATCCTTCGATCATCCCTTGAAATAATGGAATAGCCGCATATTTATCTTTTGGCATTGCAGCATTTCCTAATACACTGCCTCCCCCATTTGTATTGATATTTACGATTGTGGCAATGAAAATAGCCAAAATGCTCAATAATAAAAATGGTGTCAGATATTTACCTACGATATCTACTATTTTGTTTGGATTACTGCTCAAATAATACGTAATGCCAAAAAAAGCGCCTGTAAATAAAAGCGAAAACAGCATTTTATAATCAGTATTTATGTAAGGCAGTGCTGCTAATTCAAATGAAACGCTACCCGTTCTTGGTAAAGCGAATAAAGGACCAATTAATAAATACACTCCCACAGATAAAATTAATGCAAATTTTTTACTGATTAATGCCCCTAAATCGCTCATAGAATTTCCAACCAATACAACAGCTGTTACTCCTAATATTGCGATTCCAGCATCTGTAAGTATAAAGCCTATTAATGCACTAAAGTAATTTGTTCCCGCAAGTTGCCCCATTGCTGGAGGAAAAATCATATTTCCTGCGCCAAAAAAAATCGCAAATAAAGTCAGTGAAACGGATAGTATTTGTTTTAAATTAAGTTTCTCCATAATGTCCTCCACTTAAGCATTAAAAAAGCCTCACAAATGTGAGGCAAACAGACCTGGCAACGTGCTATCTT
>NZ_QVFI01000079.1:0-590 GCF_003433845.1 Absiella sp. AM09-50 | reverse complement strand
ACATAGCTTTCCTTGTCCTCATGTTCCAAGCGTAAATACCGCTGGCTTTCCTCAATCACACACCTTGTCGGACGGATAAGGTCGTAGTATTTTATCAGCGTTTCTTTCTTCAATTTCTTCTTTGGTAGCTGGTACTCATAATCTTCATAAGCGATACCGTCCCTGCCGTAAAGATGTTCCATGAGATACCCAAAATCATTGATTTCCAAGCGACGCACCTTAAAGCGACGGGAGATTTTATTTTCCAGTAACTTTTCCATTTTCATGTAACGGTTGATTTCATCATTCGGCATGGAAACAAAATCATTCATCAGCGTATGGTTCACTTCATGGAGAAATTCTGTAAACGTCAGCCACGCCGATTTTTTGATGTTCTTCAGATTGAGCTGTTCTTCCGTAACCATGAGCTTAAAGCCAAGAAAAAAGCGGTAGTCCACTTGATTGTCCCCAATCATAGATACTAACGCTTCGGTCTGTTCGTCTATTTTCTGGTAAGCAACTTCCTTTAATTTTCCCGTTACCAGTTTCTTTGACTGTTCCTGCATACTGCGGATTGAGCTTTCTGTGGCAATCTGCAAGGCATGAATTTT
>NZ_QVFI01000078.1:443-656 GCF_003433845.1 Absiella sp. AM09-50 | reverse complement strand
GATACAGCCTGATCTATTATTGTAATCAATGGTGGTGTCCACACATGTTCTTCAGCATAATTTGTGATTGCTTCATCATAATCATGACTTCCAATACTTAATAAATGCCAACCATCACCAAACAATCCATCATTTGCCCAATCCGTTGCCCATGTGCCAATGGTGGATACGGAAAGATAGTAAACACAAAACATCACAATCACAAAGATTGGT
>NZ_QVFI01000078.1:0-433 GCF_003433845.1 Absiella sp. AM09-50 | reverse complement strand
TAAACACAAAACATCACAATCACAAAGATTGGTAAAGCTAAGAATCGATTGGTCACAATTTTGTCTATTTTGTCAGAGGTCGTAAGTTTTCCTCTGGTTTTCTTTTTATAACAGTTTTGAATAATGGATGATATATAGAGATATCGTTCGTTTGTGATAATAGATTCGGCATCATCATCCAGCTCTTTTTCTGCATTTTGTATATCTTTTTCAATATGTGCTTTAATAGAATCATTTAATTTTAATAATGAAAGTATCTTTTCATCACGTTCAAACAGTTTCAATGCATACCAGCGTTGTTTTTCCTCTGGCATATCGTGTAATGCCACTTCTTTAATCTGTGCCAAAGCGTGTTCTACAACATCTGAAAATGTATGATAAGAAGCTGTTTTTCCATATGCTGCGGCCTTTATCACCGCATCACTTACATTCT
>NZ_QVFI01000077.1:444-657 GCF_003433845.1 Absiella sp. AM09-50 | reverse complement strand
GATACAGCCTGATCTATTATTGTAATCAATGGTGGTGTCCACACATGTTCTTCGGCATAATTTGTGATTGCTTCATCATAGTCATGACTTCCAATACTTAATAAATGCCAACCATCACCAAACAAGCCATCATTTGCCCAATCCGTTGCCCATGTACCAATGGTGGATACAGAAAGATAGTAAACACAAAACATCACAATCACAAAGATTGGC
>NZ_QVFI01000077.1:0-434 GCF_003433845.1 Absiella sp. AM09-50 | reverse complement strand
GTAAACACAAAACATCACAATCACAAAGATTGGTAAAGCTAAGAATCGATTGGTCACAATTTTGTCTATTTTGTCAGAGGTCGTAAGTTTTCCTCTGGTTTTCTTTTTATAACAGTTTTGAATAATGGATGATATATAGAGATATCGTTCGTTTGTGATAATAGATTCGGCATCATCATCCAGCTCTTTTTCTGCATTTTGTATATCTTTTTCAATATGTGCTTTGATAGAAGCATTTAATTTTAATAATGAAAGTATCTTTTCATCACGTTCAAACAGTTTCAATGCATACCAGCGTTGTTTTTCCTCTGGCATATCGTATAATGCCACTTCTTTAATCTGTGCCAAAGCGTGTTCTACAACATCAGAAAATGTATGATGAGAAGCTGTTTTTCCATATGCTGCGGCCTTTATCACCGCATCACTTACATTCT
>NZ_QVFI01000076.1:0-662 GCF_003433845.1 Absiella sp. AM09-50 | reverse complement strand
GAAGAACATGTGTGGACACCACCATTGATTACAATAATAGATCAGGCTGTATCAGCGGATGTGACAGGCGCTAAAGAAATGAAGAATGCGATTATCCAGCAGGATTATTCAGCATTTGATGAAGCCTATCATACTTATACAGACGCCTTTACAAAAGCCGGATACGATCTTTCCCAAATGTATAATGCTGTTTTAGGAGATGATGTAAACGGGGTACCAGAACCTTCAGCGTATGGTATCTGGATACCAGGTATTCCTGTGATGATGAATCAGATATTAGAAAGTATCCATACAGCATCATGGCTGCAAAGTCTGATCGTGGATGGCATCATTGGTGGAGTAGGCGCTGTCCTTGGTTTTGTGCCACAAATGATCGTATTATTCTTATTACTTGCATTCTTAGAAGCTTGTGGCTATATGTCACGTATTGCATTTGTATTAGATCGCATATTTCGTAAATTTAATCTTTCTGGGAAATCTTTTATCCCGATGCTGATTGGCACAGGATGTGGGGTGCCTGGGATTATGGCTTCCAGGACCATAGAAAATGAAAGTGATCGCAAAATGACAATCATGACGACCACCTTTATCCCATGTGGCGCAAAACTGCCAATTATCGCAATGATTGCGTCTGCATTATTTCATGGCGCATGGTGGGTAGC
>NZ_QVFI01000075.1:0-671 GCF_003433845.1 Absiella sp. AM09-50 | reverse complement strand
CCAATTATCGCAATGATTGCGTCTGCATTATTTCATGGCGCATGGTGGGTAGCACCAAGTGCTTATTTTATAGGCATTGCCGCCATTGTGATATCAGGGATCATGTTGAAAAAAACACGTATGTTTGCGGGAGATCCTGCACCATTTGTGATGGAACTTCCATCTTATCATATGCCAACGCTTACTCATTTGTTACGCTCTATGTGGGAGCGTGCATCCTCCTTTATCAAAAAGGCAGGTACCATTATTTTACTGTCATCTATCGTGATATGGGCTGGTTCTGTGTTTGGTATGGTCAATGGATCTTTTGGTTTTGATTTAGATATGGAATTAGAAAACAGTATGCTGGGAATGCTTGGCAATGTAGTAAGCTGGATATTTATACCGCTTGGCTTTGGGAACATTAAAGCAACAATTGCGACGATTATGGGACTTGTCGCCAAAGAAGAAGTTGTCGGAGTATTTGGTGTTCTTGATTTTGAAGGCATGAGTCAGTTGGCAGCGTATTCCTTCTTGTGCTTTAATTTATTATGTGCACCCTGCTTTGCGGCAATCGGTGCGATTAGAAGAGAAATGAACTCCGCTAAATGGACACTATTTGCGATAGGTTATCAATGCAGCTTTGCATATGCTGTTTCCCTGATGATTTATCAATTTGGATCACTATTTAC
>NZ_QVFI01000074.1:0-729 GCF_003433845.1 Absiella sp. AM09-50 | reverse complement strand
CCAACCTGTTGTTATAATACCTTTATCTGTAAATAAATATGTATTTCCATTTATTTCTTGCCACCCTGTTAACATTTGTCCTTCTGAATTAAAGTAATGCCAACCTTCTTCGTTATGGTACCAACCAATTTTCAATCTTCCATCACTTTTTATAAAATACCATTCTCCATTTATTTTTCTCCATTTCTCTTGTTTATTCAAATGTCCTTGTTCATTAAAATAATATAGCTCATTTCCTATCTCGTTTATTCCTATTGTTATATATCCTCTATAATTAAAATAGTATTTTTCCCCTGAAACATATTTCCATCCTAAATACATATGTCCTTGTTCATTGAAATATCTCCAGCCATTTTGATTTCTCCAACCTGTTGTTATTACACCTTTATCTGTAAATAAATATGTATTTCCATCTATCTCTTGCCACCCTGTTAACATTTGCCCTTCTGAATTAAAGTAATGCCAACCTTCTTCATTATGGTACCAACCAATTTTTAACATTCCATTTGCTTTAACTAAATACCATTGATTATCTATATATTTCCATTTTTGAGTACAACAAAGGCTTCCATCATTTTCAAAATAATAATATTCATTATTTATTTTTTTTATTCCTATAACTCTGTGTCCTATTTCATCAACATAATATGTCTTCCCATCTTCAATAGACCAGCCTTGAACTTTTTCATCTTTTTTTTCTTCTATAACATCATTTTCTTTAAATGTTTT
>NZ_QVFI01000073.1:0-870 GCF_003433845.1 Absiella sp. AM09-50 | reverse complement strand
TATGCTCCCGATTACATCAAGAAGATAAATGAATTTTCATCAGACATCAGTACCGCTTCACTTGATTTGGGAACAAAAATCATGCTCCCCAACTCTGACAGCGAGGGCAAGGACAGCGTAGACTTGATACGGGACAGCTTATTTTCTATTCAAGTGGAACAGCCGTGGCTACTCTTACAATTCGGGAACAGCAACGCAGAAGAAATCGGGGCAGACCGTGTGGTCGCTCTTGTATCGGCAAGTCCAGAGGACGAGGACGGGAAAACCAGAGAGGAAGTCGTGAAAACAGAAATCGAGGACAACGACAACAACAATCTGACGATACCGCAGGTGGTAAACCGTTTAGGTATGGTGTTTTTCCTCTTGTTCTTTAACTTAGGTATCACGATATTTGTATTCTTGCTTACGGGCATGATGTTGTTTAGCCAGATACTTTTTATTATCTTTGCAATGTTTTTACCTATCAGCTTTTTACTTTCCATGATACCGAGCTATGAAAGCATGGCAAAGCAGGCAATCGTAAGGGTGTTTAATACCATAATGACACGGGCAGGCATAACGCTCATTGTAACGGTGGCGTTCAGCATTTCCAGTATGTTTTATAACATCTCCAAAGATTACCCGTTCTTTATGGTAGCGTTCTTGCAGATAGTATGTTTCGCTGGTATCTACATGAAGCTGGGCGATTTAATGAGTATGTTCTCTTTGAACGCTAATGACAGTCAAAGCATGGGACGAAGAATTTTCCGCAGACCGTATCTGTTTATGCGACATAGGGCTAGGCGTATGGAACACCGTATTGCAAGGGCGGTAAGTGCTGGCGGTATTTCGGGCGGTGTGGCTGGTGCGGTGGCTGGAAGTGCCGTTGCT
>NZ_QVFI01000072.1:0-883 GCF_003433845.1 Absiella sp. AM09-50 | reverse complement strand
TAAAAAACACAATAAAAATCTGATTATCCGCTAAAACACAGTATCTATCAGCATTTTCAAGAAAACAAATACATCAATTTACTACTTATTTACTACTAACGAATGAGCCTTGATACGCAAGTTTTCCTAGATATGCAAAGATATGGTACAGCACATCAGTATTAAAATAAGAAAAAATTGAATAACTCATAGACTATGGAACGCCTAACATGACGTTCCTTTTCTATTTCCAGCCGTTCTTATTGGACGGCTATTTTATTACCCAAAATGAAAGGAGCATTAGATTTATGAAAAAGATGTTAAAACGATTGTGTACGGGCTTCTTAGCTCTTGCAACTGTCGTTACTGCTTTACCGACTACACCCGTCCATGCAGAAAGTAAGCAATACTGGACGGAAAGTGCAGAGCGTGTCGGTATCATTGAAAAAGTAATGAATGACGGTTCTATCGGTTCGACATTCAATGAGGGCTATATGAAAGTCGAGGGCGAAACTGCCTATTGTATCGACATTAACACAAACTTTAAGAACGGTTACAAGACCAGAGCTGACGCAAGCTCACGCATGAGTGCTGACCAGATTTCAGATGTGGCGTTATCCTTAGAGTATGTCAAACAGTATGGCGAAGCTCACAAGGAACTGAACTACAAACAAGTCTATCTGTTGGAACAATGTGTAGTCTGGCAGAGATTGAGCGTACATTTTGGCTGGCAATGTGATAACGTGCGAGCTTCTTATGATGAAATTCCAAAGGCAACACAGGACGAAGTTTTCTCTGGTGCAAAAGCCTTTATCAAAGAAAATAAAGGACGCTATGAATGTGGCGGTTATATCTACTCTGGCGAGGGGCAGGAATTAGGACAATTCTGGGCGAAGCTGAATGT
>NZ_QVFI01000071.1:0-1172 GCF_003433845.1 Absiella sp. AM09-50 | reverse complement strand
CGCTTAATCTGATTATAGATAGAATGAGCTTCGTCGGTTAAGTCCACGATTTTTCCATTTTCTGTGATTGTAAAATCAATCGGCTTTGCACCGTCAGTTAAGTAACCGTCGGGAGCTTCACTTTCAACGATACGGAATTTTCCATAAGGTAAAAGGTCAGAAGAAGTAGAAGCGACACCCTCAATATCGGTATGGATTGTTTTTACCACTTCATTTTTCTTGTATAATTTGCCCTCAACCAATACCGCATTATCATTTAAGGAAATGATGTCAAAAGCAGTATCTTTCAAGGTAGCACTTCCTTGTGGCTTTGTATCGCCCGTTTCTAAATCTCGTTTCTGAATTTTCACACCACCACGGATAACCTTGTCTGATACAGAAAACTGGTTACTTCCAGTAAGTACGGCAAGGTCGCCGTCCTCTGTAATCTGTGTTACATATAAGCCTTTTATCTGTTCGGACTTATCGCCAGCCTGCATATATGCACCGTCTAACAAGTAGCCGTTTGGAGCTTTCGTTTCCTCAACGGTTAGCGTTCCAAGTGGAAGAACCGCCTTGCCGTCCTGCATATAGAAGCTATCGCCAGATACCTTGTATGCGTCCGCTAATTTTGCGATGTAGTGAGTTGTCCCGTCGCTGTCTGTTTCAGCGATTGTCTTTGTAACCCATGTACGAGTAGCTTCGGCAGGGAGATTGTCTTTATTATAGAAGCCTGCATAATACTTCCATGTAAATTCCGCACCTGCTAAAGAAGCGTTCCCTTGCGGATTGTCTTTCTGTGTTTCCATATCAATCTTGAAAAGCTCAATCAAAGTGTCCGTTACTTTTGGCGTATCTGATACTTTCAAAATTGCTGTCTTTCCAACTTCAACCTTTAAGGAATATATGGTTTTATCTACTTTATATCCTGCTGGTGCGGATAACTCCTTGATATAAACTGTGCCAGCCTTTACCTCTACAACATCTGTATTTCCGTTTTCATCAGTCGTAAGGGTGGCAAGCTGTTTCGTACAGTCCTTATCAGAAAAGACACCATAGGTTGCACCTGCAATAGAGTAATTCCCGTTACCGTCGGTAATGCTGGTATTACTGGAAGTCTTTTGCAGTTTCGCATTTCCGACATTCAGCTTCGCCCAGAATTGTCCTAATTCCTGCCCCTCGCCAGAGTAGAT
>NZ_QVFI01000070.1:0-1172 GCF_003433845.1 Absiella sp. AM09-50 | reverse complement strand
CGCTTAATCTGATTATAGATAGAATGAGCTTCGTCGGTTAAGTCCACGATTTTGCCATTCTCTGTGATTGTAAAATCAATTGGTTTTGCACCGTCTGTCAAATATCCGTCTGGAGCTTCACTCTCAACGATACGGAAGTTTCCATAAGGTAAAAGGTCAGCGGAAGTAGAAGCGATACCCTCAATATCCGTATGAATTGTTTTTACCACTTCATTTTTCTTGTATAGTTTGCCCTCAACCAATACCGCATTATCATTTAAGGAAATGATGTCAAAGGCAGTATCTTTCAAGGTCGCACTTCCTTGTGGCTTCGTATCGCCCGTTTCTAAATCTCGTTTCTGGATTTTCACACCGCCACGAATGACTTTGTCTGATACTGAAAACTGGTTACTTCCAGATAATACGGCAAGGTCGCCGTCCTCGGTAATCTGTGTTACATATAAGCCCTTAATCTGTTCGGACTTATCGCCAGCCTGCATATATGCACCGTCTAACAAGTAGCCGTTTGGAGCTTTCGTTTCCTCAACGGTTAGCGTTCCAAGTGGAAGAACTGCTTTGCCGTCCTGCATATAGAAGCTGTCGCCAGATACCTTGTAAGCGTCCGCTAATTTTGTGATGTAGTGGGTTGTCCCGTCGCTGTTTGTTTCAGCGATTGTTTTTGTAACCCATGTACGAGTAGCTTCGGCAGGGAGATTATCTTTATTGTAGTAGCCAGCATAATACTTCCATGTAAATTCCGCACCTGCTAAAGAAGCGTTCCCTTGCGGATTGTCTTTCTGTGTTTCCATGTCAATCTTGAAAAGCTCAATCAAAGTGTCCGTTACTTTTGGCGTATCAGATACTTTCAAAGTCGCTGTCTTTCCAGCTTCAACCTTTAAGGAATATACAGTTTTATCTACCTTATATCCTGCTGGTGCGGATAATTCCTTGATATAGATTGTGCCTGCTTTTACCTCTACAACATCTGTATTTCCGTTTTTATCAGTCGTAAGAGTGGCAAGCTGTTTTGTGCAGTCCTTATCAGAAAAGACACCATAGGTTGCACCTGCAATAGAGTAATTCCCGTTATTCTCTGTAATGCTGGTATTACTGGAAGTCTTTTGCAGTTTCGCATTTCCAACATTCAGCTTCGCCCAGAATTGTCCTAATTCCTGCCCCTCGCCAGAGTAGAT